>NCET01000136.1 GCA_002280815.1 Flavobacteriales bacterium 32-34-25
ATTATTCGAACCTCTGTCTAAACCAAAAGCTTTTTTATTTCCCGCTCCTGCACTTACCATACACAAACGACCGTTGTAATCTAAATTCTTCGTTTTTAAGGCTACACGGGCAAATTTACCCATCAAATAACTTTTTTCATTGGTCAATGAAACTCCGGAAAGAACTGAGAAAGCATCATTGCTGTATTCTTTTTGAATGCGTTGGATTTCTTTTACTGTTATAGACATGGCCTCATCCCAGGACGTAGGCACAAAACCTTGTCCTTCCACTCTTTTTAAAGGACTTAAAAGCCGGTCAGGATGATTGTTTTGCAAATAGCGCTGTACTCCTTTTGGACATAATCGGCCTTCATTAAAAGGAAATTCCATCCAGGGTTCAAAACCTACTACTTTGTTTTCCTTAACAGATAACTGAATCCCGCATTGCATTCCGCAAAAACAACAATGTGTTTTTACTAATTGATCCGGTTCGTCTCTTCCTTCATAACCTTCTTTTGGACTGTAATTTTTATGAGGACCAAACTGTGCAATAATATGTTCTTCTGAAACAGGTAATTTAGCCATGTTTTATATTTTTTAACCGATGCGATAAAAAATCGCCAGTGTTGTTTTTAATTTTCAATTCAACTAAAAAAAATTAGCCAAATAAATTTCCGCCTTCCAGTCGTGCTTTTAAGTGGGCTTGTGCCAAACGGGATCTTTTACCTTCAGGGCTTAAATCTAAATGCGATGTTCCATCCGGCCTGTCAAAATTGAAACCTAATTCCTTAGTTACTGTTTTAAGATCTTTTATATGCAAATTGGTAGCGAATTCCTCTCTGGTGTGCTCACAAACTGCCATTCCCATTTTCATCCCCTGCTTTTTATATATATGTGCCCCAATTTGTGCCGGACGCTGAATGATATGAAAAAACTTTCCAAACGGAATCCAGATTAAAAACATAATTACCGTTACTGCATGCAGAACAGCTAGGAAATCAAATGCAAAACCTTTCATAAACTGATAGGAATAGGTTAGCCCCAATCCTGTAGCGGAAATAGCAATTAATAAAATTAGGGGTAATAAATCGCCTTCAAAAGTTTGAGTAGCAATTAAACCAGGATTGGTCAAACGTCTTCTTAAGTAGTATAACGAGCCGAAAATAACCAGGTAAGAAGACCAGTTCAGGGCATGAAAGGTTAGGAAGGCCATAATGGAACCCAATTTAAATTCCATGACCTTGAAACCGAAAAAATGTGCTTCGTAAACCGATATTGAATCGGGGGCCATAGTAAAATGAATCCATCCAAAAGTCAATGGAATCGTAATTAAAAAAGCGGAAGTACAGCCTATGGCAATCATAAAATGCGCCATCCATCGGTATTTTCCCCGGGGGTAAATAAATTTCTGGAAAGCAATATTTTCAATAGTTTCTTTTGAAGCAAACCAAAAGTGAGAAAACACTTTTCCTGTAAACAAATAACTAACTCCTCTTTTGAAATAAATCCACGTTGGCGGCCTTTGCAGCCAAACAGAATAACGGTAGACAATACCAAAAAAAGCAAATACGGTCCCAAATAAATACGTAATTAATGCTGCATCAAAATTTTGCAGTTTTCTGGATCCATAAAATACTAATATGATCATTAGCACCGACATGGAAGCGGCAATTAGTAAAGCCTTTATATTGTAGTTTCTATTTTTCATTTTAAATTATCATTACTTCAAGTCACTTTTAAACCCTAATTATTAAAGAATAACTGTTAATTTACAAATTACAATCCGAACCAAATACATGAAATAGGTTTCATTTTCTGACTATTTATAAAAACAGCTTTTAAAAATCTTGTACTACTAAAGAAGGTTAATTTACAAAAAAAATGGAAAAAGCTAATAGATTGCAAGACGAATTGATTAATTTCTTTCTAATTTATAATAAAAATTAATAAATATTTTATTCATTGGCTATTCTATAACATCTTTTCTATCCATATCCTGAGCAAATTCAGGTAGTTTTTCTTTAGTAACTTTTACAATTACACGGTGCATCCAAATCAAACAAATAATGGATAAGACAAAGATAAAGAGCCATGAACTGGTCCAAAAACCAGTAAAAGCAAGCAGGTATCCAAAAACTATTGGACCAATAAATCCTCCCAAACCACCAATCATTCCAACCATTCCTCCTATGACCCCTACCTGATTTGGAAAATATTCAGGAATGTGTTTGTAAACTGCTGCCGAACCAATTCCCCAACAAGTTCCAATTAAAATAACCAGGACAAGATAAACCCACATATTCGCTTCAAAATGAATTTGAGTGATTCCGTCTGCAATTAATTCTTTTTTCTGAACTTTTTGATTTTCTGCTACAACAACTTCCTGCCATGTTTTTTTAGAGGGAAAAAACGGATTGTGCTCTGCATTAACATCTTTTGAAGTAACTAAATATTCTTTTTCTCCAATAACTATTTTAGATGGTGAAACTTGTGTAACCGTTCCTGCTTTTGCTGCCATCAAGCCGCTACCGGAAGTAGTAATATTCATTTTTGGAAACAAGAGTAAAAAACTCAACACTACCGAAGTACTCAATACCCAATACATCACTTTTCTTGCTCCAAATTTATCGGATAAAAATCCTCCAAATGCACGAATAATACCAGCTGGTAAACTAAAACAAGTAGTAAACAGCCCTCCTAAAATTAAAGTTGTATGATAAACATTCATAAAATTGGGCAACAACCATTGGGAAAATGACACAAACGAACCAAATAGCAAAAAATAATAGGTTCCAAAGCGCCACACACGCACCTCTTTAAGCGGTTGTAAAAGTTCTTTGACTGTTTTTGCTTTTGCTTCTATTTTTTTAGTTTTCGAAAAAAGAATAAAAACAATACCCATCGTCAACAATACTACACCGTAAATAACAGGCAAATATTTCCACCCATTTACGGGATCTGACTCTGAAAAGTATTTCAGCATACTGGGTGCTATAAAGGGAGTAATAGAAGCTCCTGCAGTACCCATTCCGAAAATTCCTAAGGCACGTCCTTGCCATTCTTTAGGATACCATAGTGAAGTATAGGCCACACCAATAGCAAAACTTGTTCCTACCATTCCGAACATAAAGCTCAATAGTGCGAACATCCAAAAATTAGCAGCGAAAGGAAGCAAAAACAAAGGAACGGATGCCAAAATCAGCAAAGCAGAATAGACCACGCGACCTCCATATTTATCTGTTAAAATTCCCATTGGTAACCGCATGAGCGAGCCTGTAAGTATTGGAATTCCTAATAACCATCCGATTTGAACTACATTCCAATCAAAAATTTCCTGATCCACTAAAAATGTGACTAAAACACCATTTAAAGTCCAACAGGCAAAACAGACTGCAAAAGCGAGTGTGTTTAAAAATAATATTCTGTGTGATTGTGATAAATTGCTCATACTTACTTTAATTAATTCTTAAACAAAGATAAAATAGTCCGTAATCCTAAAACATGATATAAATCATTTATTGTTTTCAAGTCAAAATAACCAGAAAATAAAGATGAAATTAATAAAAATAAGTTATAAAACCCAGTATTTCACAAAATGAAAAAAAACAAATACTAATCCAATCAGCCATTGGGGTTATGCAAAACTTTCTAGAATATAGTATTTTAGACAGCTTTCAAGTGAATTAAAAATTATTTTTTATGCGAAAAAATCTGAGGATTTACATTAATCATTACCCACGCCCAATTGTTAACGTGATCAACGTGGCCATCTTTCAATCTTTGCATGGTATAGGTAGCAAACATTTGGGAATAACCTCCCGTTACATTCACAAATTTATGCGCTGAATAGCCAAATGTAAAATCGATTTCCGTACCAAGATAGTTTTTCATTTCATTTCCATTAGCATCCAATACGGTATTCGCAGTATTAAAAACATGGGGAAATAACGCAAATTGCCATTTGTTGACATTGTATGCAAATTTCAAAAAAGCATCCTTTAAACCAACCGAATTTTTATGATTTCCCACATAGAAATAATCCATATAACCATTAAAGGCATGATTGGTTCCAAAAACAGGATGAAAGGATTTTATTGCTGAACTAGTATTTTCCTGGCTCTTTCCGGAGAGATATTCGTATCCAAAACCAGCTTTAAACTTATCGGTCAGGTTATAATTAAAATTAAGAGCTACGTCAAAAGCATTTACTGTATTAGTTGCATTTTTTCCTGTTTGTCCAAAAAACCATAAATCGCCGTCCCAGGATTTCCCTTTGGTTTTCCAATACGTCCCGAAAGTCTGCATGTAATCTACTTTCAATTCGGGTGTTGGTGTTGGAACTGGATCTGTTAATTTATTTTCATAACCTGTATTTAAAAACAAGAAACTCATATTTATTTTCAATAACTCAGTATGGTACCAGGCATATTGCATCGATTTGTAATTTAGCACGTTATAAGGTGTTGCAAGTTCGGTTTCAGCATTTGCATTATATGCAATCGCTACATCCAGATGGTTTTTGTTACTTTTAAAAGTTGTTATCGCAGCATCATGACTTTGCGCTTGTTGTGCCCAATCGACTTCACCAAAAATGCGTTGATTGTCATACGAAATCACCTGACGGCCTAAACGCCCACTCCATTTTTCATTAAAGTTATACTGCACCCAGGCTTCATATAACTGAATCCCGTTTACATCTGATTTGGTATTTGTGGGCACATCTCCCCAAACCCGAACATTTTGAATACTGAGTCTTGTAATAAATTGATCTTGCCTGAAGTTCAGATTCAAACGAGTTCTTGATGAAACAAATTGAGCTGCCGTTTCTCCATAAGGAATCGGGGCTTTATAGCCATTTCTAAACTCATAACGAGGTCTGATCTGTAAATTTGCATCCAGTTCCTGAGCAAAAGCAATACTGCTGAACACTGGTAAAAGTGTTATAACAATAATTTTCAAGATTTTCATTTTGTAAGTTTTAAGGAATAAGTTTACTCTATCTTTTCAGCTTCTTCAATGATTTTTTTAATCGTTGCCTCAGAATTTACACCCAAACCTTCTTGCTGAAATGTTAATTCCCCTTCGGCATTAAAAACACTTATTATGTTTGAATGCGAAAAATCTAAAGGAGCAATTTTCTTGTAGTTGACTGCCAAAACCGCTGCAAACTCTCGGGTATTTTCTTCTGTGGATCTCAAAAAATCCCATTGTCCCCCATCCATTTTATTAGCAATAGCAAATTCTTTTAATCGTGCCGGAGTATCAACTTCCGGATCTATGCTTACCAATAGGAACTTTACATCGGGTTTGATGTTCTCAGACAAACGAGATTCTATATTTCGCATATCGGCCACTAATCTGGGACAAGCGGCCTTGCAGGAAGTATAAATCATTACCATAACGAGCACTTTGCCTTTTAAATCCTTCATTTCAAGATTTTGCCCATTTTGATTGGTCCATTTTGAAGGCAGATTGTATATGGATAAATCTGAAATCGGTTTATCTTCGGATTTTTTATTAGTATTACATCCCTGTAAAACTAAAAGGACTAATGTTAATCCCAGGAACAGTTTTTTCATTTTTTTATATAAATAGTTTAGAACCTATTTTAAATCTTTGGCACAGCGAAAACCTAAGTTTTTGGTGGTATAATTTGCTTTCAGGCTGCTTCTGAAAGCATAGCGCATAAAAGCCGCATAATCCATTAAATCGGTGGCATTTACGGATCCGCTGCCGCAAAAAAGATTCTTATCTGTAGCTTTATCTTTTCGGGACTCCCCTGACAGAAAGATACTATTGAAATCGCCTGTCCATTCCCACACCAAACCGTGCATGTCATAAACCCCCCAGTAATTCCTGAAGGTTTGACCTACAGGGTTTAAATAGGTTTTTGGCTTCTCATACCACGACAAAATGTATTTATTGAATTCTTTTTTAGAACGGGCATCAATACGTTTTTCATCGGCCATGGCTACATATTCCCATTCGTCCATTGTTGGCAGTCTTTTGCCTTGACATTCGCAATATTTTTTGGCAGCAAACCAGGAAACATTGGTAACCGGGGCATTGTTTAAATTCTTTAAACCATAATCGAAATCACTTGTCCATTGTGCCAGATAACTTTTATCTGCAAAAATACCTTTGATTTTAGAACGACTATACTCTGGGTATTTTTTGATAAAAGCAAGAAATTGTATATTGGTAACTGGATACACATCAATAGTAAAAGAAGGTATTTTGACCGGTTTTTCAGAAGTAGCACCATAAAGGGGAACAAAACTGCCGCCTTTTATGGATGCCATTTTTTCTTCTTGAGCAAAAAGAGAACTTACACAGAATATAAATAGGATTGATATTGTTTTAAATACTGCCATCTGTTACTTTTTTTGATTTATTCTAATGTTCCTGGGCTACTTTTGGAGCAGGTTTGGCTCTAACAGCTTTTACTTTTGCCGGAGTTATTACTGTTTTATTATTGCCCCAACTGTTGTATATGTATGTAAGAACATCAGCAGCTTGCTCGTCAGTTAGGTTCTGACTGGTCATCACGTTATTGAATTTCTTGCCATTAACGGTGATCTCTCCACTTAATCCGTGCAATACCGCGCCAATAGCTCTATCTGGATTCGCATTCAGGTAATCTGATTTTGCCAATGGAGGAAAAGCATTCGGAATACCTTGCCCTTCAGATTGGTGACAGGCATAACAGGTACGGTCAAATAATTCTTTACCGGCTTTAATTTGTTCAGGAACAGTTTTTGCAACAGTAGTTTTAGGAACTGCTTTGCCTTTTGGCATACCTTGAATTGTCCCACCTTCTGGTAAATATATTCCATCTTGTATGGTTCCAGAATACAATTTTTTATTTTCCTCGCCTTCAACTTTCAGCATTTTATTAAAGGCTCTAAAAATCGAGTGGTCTACCAGTATAAAAGTTCCCGGAACATCTACTTTAAACTCCACAATGGCCGAACCACCTGCAGGTATTAAGGTAGTTTGTACGTTTTCGTTGATCATATCCCCTCCTTCAATATGCACTTTGTCGAAAATTTCTCCAATAACATGGAAAGATGACACCAAATTAGGACCTCCATTCCCCATATAAATACGGACAGTTTCACCAACTTTGGCCGTTAAAGACTTATCTCCGGCGAGAGCTCCAACTTTCCCATTGAAGACCACATAATCAGCTTGTTCCTTAATGGCTTTATCCATATCAAAAGGTTGAGAACCTTGTTCCCCATAACTGCCCTTGGTGTAAAAATCACCTTGCATGATGTAATATTCTTTATCAACTGGTGGCAAGCCTCCTTCTGGTTCAACCAAAATCAACCCATACATTCCGTTAGCAATATGCATTCCAACTGGTGCTGTAGCACAATGATACACGTATAAACCGGGATTTAAGGTTTTGAAACTAAACACTTTTTCGTGACCTGGGGCAACCAACGATGAGGTTGCTCCTCCTCCTGGTCCGGTTACCGCGTGTAAATCAATATTGTGAGGCATTTTGTTATCCGGATGGTTTTTTAGGTGAAATTCTACTTCATCACCCACTCTGGTTCTGATAAAACTTCCGGGAACAGAACCCCCAAAAGTCCAATAAGTATATTTTACACCATCTACCATTTCTCCTTCAATTTCCTTAATTTCCATATTGACCACTAATTTTGTAGCTTCACGGTCTCCTACTGCTTTCGGAACAAACGGAGGTGCCGTGAGTTCGGCAGTTTGCTGCCCTTTGGCCTCAATATTTTGATAATTTTTTGCTTCATCGCTTCCTCTTTTGCAAGAAAAAAATCCGACTAAAACAAGCAACATTATAAAAAACCCCCTTATTTGTCTGTTTAATTTAACACTGGTTTTCATATTATTTTGGTTTGAAATTTATAGTGTAAAAATAAAGGATAAAAATATCCTTTATTATGATATTTGTCATATTCACTATTTTTAAAAAACTCCAAAAGAAAAGATATTATAGCTGACTATTTTCCTTTAAAAATAAAAATGGTTAAGGTCACTTTAAAAAAATATTTAAAAAAATGCAGTCTTATGATTTAAATCATATTCTGCATTTTATAATTATACGAATTTTACAATATCAAATAATACATTAAATAATAATAAGACAACTGGATAACAAAATAAATTATGAAGTGTGTTTAATTAAAAGACAAAATACTCTTTTATTAAAATCATCATCGTTTAATCATTTACAAATTATAATCTAAATAAAAATTATGGAAACTTTAGAACAAATTACAATCGGAGAATACGTGGCAAAAGATTTTAGAACAGCAGCCTTGTTCTCAAAATACGGAATAGATTTTTGCTGTAACGGAAACAGAAGCATTGAAGAAGCCTGCCAGAAAAAAGCAGTGACTGCAGATGTTTTATTACAGGAAATTGAAACAATTCTATCATCAAAAAGCGATTCAGGAATTGATTACAATGCCTGGCCGATTGATTTATTGGCTGATTATATTGAAAAAAAGCATCACAGATATGTATCAGAAAAAACACCAATACTGCTGCAGTTTTTAGATAAGCTCAGCAGAGTGCATGGCGCAAAACATCCTGAACTATTATTAATAAATGAGCTTTTTAAAGGCTGCGCAGGAGAATTGGCACAACATATGAAAAAAGAAGAGCTGATTTTGTTCCCATTTATAAAAAAAATGGTTCATGCTACTCTATCTGATGAATTAATTGAGCTGCCTCATTTTGAAACAATTCAAAATCCAATTGCTATGATGATGCACGAGCACGACGCCGAAGGTGTCCGTTTTAGAAAAATAGCAGAATTAACTAACAATTATACACCGCCAGCCGATGGCTGTAATACTTATAAAGTTACGTTTGCAATGCTAGAAGAATTTGAGCAGGATTTGTATAAACACATTCATTTGGAGAATAATATTTTATTTCCAAAAGCTGCCAAACTTGAAAAAGACTTTACAGCTCAATAATAAGTAGCTTTCAATCACTAAGAACCAACAACTATGGAAAATTATGTCATCAAAAGAAATGGAAATTATCAGCCATTCGAAAGCTATAAGATCAAAGATGCAATTGAAAAAACTTTTCAGAGCGTCGCTATAGTTGTTGACGAAAGTGTTTTTGAAAGTGTGGCTATACAACTCGAAAACAAAGAAGTATGGTCTGTTGAAGAAATTCAGGATGTAATCGAAAAAAAATTATTCGATAAAAACCATTTTGATGCCATGCGCTCCTTTATGCTATACCGACACACCAGAAAGCTGCAACGCGAACATCTTGAAGGATTGAATGATGATACAACTTATGTCGACAGCACCCAAACGATTGAAGAATACATACAACAAACAGATTGGCGGATCAACGCCAACGCCAACACCTCTTATTCGAACGCGGGATTGGTTAGCAATGTAGCAGGAAAAGTTATCGCAAATTATTGGCTGGATAAAGTGTATTCTAAAGAAGAAGGCTATGCACACCGCAATGGTGATATTCACATTCACGATTTGGATTGCCT
>NCET01000137.1 GCA_002280815.1 Flavobacteriales bacterium 32-34-25
AGGATTTCTTTTTCTCTTTTGGTAATGGTTAAGTCCTCAGAAAGAGATGGCTTTGGTTCTAATGAACTTGTAGAACTAGTGAGTTGATTGATTAAAATGGACGAAATGTCGCCAGTAAAATATTTACCACCATTAGCAACCGTGTGCAATGCTTTTAAAAATTCTTCTTTACTGGATCCTTTTAGTAAGTAACCATCGGCACCTGCTTTGATGGATTTTAAAACATACTCTTCTGATTCGTGCATTGAAAGTACAATAATCTTTACCGGATTGTTTTGGTTGCGTAATTTCTCAACTACTTCAATTCCAGTATGATGAGGCATTCTAATGTCTACAATTAATAAGTCAGGATTTGTTGTTGTTACTGTTTCTAAAGCTTCTAGTCCATCCGTTGCTTCTCCTACCACAACTATGTTTTTTTCGCTTTCTAAAAGTGACTTGATACCATCTCTTACAAAAAAATGATCATCAGCAAGGACAACTCGAATCGTTTGGTTCATAACTTACTTATTTTTAAGAATATAAAATTTACGTATTTAATCTAAATTAGCGCAATATACGTATTTTTTACGTATTTTATTTCAAAATTAAATGGGAATATTAAAAGTAATTCGGGTTCCTTCGCCAGGAATGGAGTTGATAAATACGCGTCCGTTAATGTATTGAACCCTTTCTTTCATGAATAATAATCCCATTCCAGACTCGCTATTTCGCTTTTTTTCTACTGTTGTAACATCAAATCCTTTTCCGTTGTCGTCCACCGTAATACTAAGTATTTTGTTGCTGTGAGAAAGTTGCACAATAATATGTGAAGATTCTGCATACTTAATCGCATTATTGATGGCTTCTTGAGTAAGGCGGTAAATATTGATTTCGATTAGGGAATCCAGCCTTTGGTCAAAATCAGTTTTGTTATAAAATTGAACATTCTTACCGGTTAGTTTTGCCAATTCTAAAGCCAGTTTAGCAATTGAAGAAACAATTCCGTGATCACTCAATTCCGGAGGCATCAGGTTGAAAGTTGCTGTACGAACGCCTTTGATAATATCTAAAGAAAGTTTCTTTAAGTATTCTATTTTTTGTGCCGATTTTTCTTTGTCGTCCAGATTGATGCTTTCCAGACTAAACTTCAACCCTGTAAGCATTTGTCCAATTCCGTCATGGATTTCTCTGGCAATTCGGTTTTGTTCGTTTTCTTGATTTTCAACAATTTTGCTCGAAATAATTTTTTGCTGGTTTATTTTCTCGATGATGTTTTCTCGGTTCAATCGCTCGACTTCTAGCTCGGCATTTTTTCGAATCGTAATATTGAAACAAATCACTAATAATTCGGATTCCTCTTTTCTAATTCTCACAGGAATCATCGACATGTCTAGCCAGCGCATATTGCCATTTCTGTCTGTAGTGTTTAATTCGCCTTGCCAGCCACTTCGTTGTTTATCAGCAATAATTCGGTCTATGGCAAGTTGCTCTTTTTCAATGGTTGTTAAGGCCTGAGCAAAACTTTTGTCGGCATCAAAAGAAGGGTTGTATTGCAGTAATTTAGAGAATTTATCTCCCATGTGGATGATTTTTCCCTGTGGGCTAATTCTACAATACAACAAGGTGTTTTCCATTGCGTAATTCAGAGATTTTAATTCTTTTACCGAATTTTCTTTGATAATACTAATGGCTTCCGTATCACGCGCTAGTTTGATCGCTCTTCTTTCAGAAACTAATAATTTAGAGATTAATAGTTCGATTTTTTTATTGGTAGGTTTAAAAATATAGAGGAATTCCAGTAGTAAAACGAGTAGGGTAAAGCTTAAAATTCCGTATTCAATATTGCGTTGACGTGTCACTTTTTCTAATGCTTCGTATTCGTACTGACCTACAATCCGATTCATTTTGGTTACAAATTCCACTACGTTATCAAGAATAATTTGAACTTTTTCTTGGTTTTCAGAATCGTCTCTAAGGTTACTTCGGTTATTTAAGTACTGTATTGTGGTGCTTTCTATAATATCAACATTGGATTTTATGTCCTTAAATAAAGCCAGAAGTAAGGTGCTTTTTTCGTGAGGGAATTTCAAACTGTCGTTTCCTTTTTCTAAGGCTAAATGAGTGAACTTCCAGGTTTCCAGTGTCTTTTTTATATTCGAAATATTTTCTTTTTCATTCAAATCATCCGAAAATGAATTTAAGATAAGGATTTCTTTGGCTAATTTTTGACTCAGCATTCTTTGTCTCCCCGAAATATTAATTAATCGGGAATCATTAAGTTGGCTACTAATGTTGTGCTGAATAAGCAACTGACTTAAAAGGATGGTAATAGCAATAGTAATTAAAGCAAATAGATACATTTGCTTTAATTTTTTAAAATTAAGATTTTCAGAAAAAGCTTTGGCTTCTTTTATCATAATGGAATTAAATTACAATCCTAGAGCGTCTTTAATCAATTGAAGATTAGCAGCTGTGTAGTTGATTTGTAAGGCGGCTTGATGTCCTTTTTCGGACATTTTATTCCAAGTTTTTAAGATGATGTTTTTTAGCTTTTCGGTATCGTGTTTTTCAACAAAAGGCTCTAAATAAAATTCTAAGAATACTAAGCAAATTACGTCTTCGAGTAATTGTGTTTCTTCGTCTTTTTTAAGTAATTTTTTTTCGATAAGGAAAGAAACTCTAGCAATAAAATCAGCGTTGTATCCTGCTTTTTCTAGAATAGCTGTAGTAGTTTTAGCATGGAATTTCTTTAAATCTTCACGCCATTTTAAATAACCTACTCGATCCATTGGGTAGGATTCTCTGGCTATTTTCCAGCGACAAATGTGTTGTGCTTTGGCGGCTATTTGTACTGCTTCCGAGGCATTAGGATAAAAATCCATAAGTTTTGCATACATTCTATTAGAGTATAATAGCTCTTTAGGAAAACTTATGGATTCGTGTATTTCAATGTTGGGATCTTGTGCGTTTTCGGCATCAATCCATTGGCTAGCTTGTAGGAATGCTGTAGTTGTCATTTGCAGTATTTTTTAATACTTCAAAGATACATATTTAATCAATAAAGCCAATCAATACTTCGTCTTCAACAATTTTTACAGGGTATGTTGCAATTTTTAAATCGTCGCCACTCAAATTGCTTCCATCCTTTAAAGAGAATGTTTTTTTGTGAATAGGACAAGCAATTTTAGGTGTGTCTTCTACAGAGCCAATCATTCCTCTGGAAAGAACCATTTCCATTTTGTGAGGACATACATTTTGACAAGCATACCATTCGTTTCTTCTTTCGAAATTGATAACAGCAATTTGTTTGTCTTTGTATTTTACACATCCGCCACCATCAGCTGGGAAATCAGCAGTTTTTCCTGCATTGAACCATACTTTTACATCGCTAAGGTTAACTGTTTCATATTGGTTTAGTATGTTTTCCATGATTTTTTGTTTTTGATTTTCGTTTTTCCTGACTTTAAATGGAGTCAGGAAAACGAAAAAGATTCATAAATTTTAAACTGCGTTGTTGAAAAATATTACCAAGCTGTAGGCATTTTTTGATCTCTTAGTGGAATGTACTCGATAGTATCATCACGATCATCTGAGTTAGTGAAATGTTTGAAACGTTTCATCATTTCAGGATCTTCGATTGCTTGTTTCCACTCACATTCAAATGTGTCTACTAGTTGTTGCATTTCGGCTTCAAGAGTAGCGTTGATTCCTAAACTATCGTTGATTACTACATTTTTCAAATAATCAAGTCCACCTTCTAGTTTTTCTAACCAAGTAGAAGTTCGAACTAATGGTCCTGCAGTACGGATATAGTACATTAGGAAACGATCCATATATTTGAAAAGAGTTTCTTTGTCAATTTGTTCAGCTAAAAGTACGGCGTGTTTTGGGTTAGCACCACCATTTCCACAGATGTATAAGTTCCATCCGCCTTCAACAGCAATTACTCCAAAATCTTTTCCTCTTGCCTCAGCACATTCTCTAATACAAGCTGAAACTCCTCCTTTTAATTTGTGCGGAGAACGAATTCCTCTGTAACGGTTTTCTAATTCGATGGCTAATGTGGTACTGTCGTCCATACCGTAGCGACACCATGCATTACCAACGCAACTTTTTACTGCTCTCAATGATTTTCCATAAGCATGACCGCTTTCAAAACCACTGTCGATTAATTTTTTCCAGATTGCTGGTAAATCATTTAGTTCGGCACCAAATAAATCTACACGTTGCGCACCAGTTATTTTAGTGTATAAACCGTATTCTTTAGCAACTTCGCCAATGGCGATTAATTTTTCGGCAGTAACTTCTCCACCAGCCATTCTAGGAACTACTGAATAGGTTCCGTTACGTTGAATATTAGCTAAGAATCTATCGTTAGAATCTTGAGATGTTATGTGCTTGTTAGCTGTATCGTTGTAAATACTAGAGAAGATAGAAGATAAAACTGGTCTGCAAATTTCGCAACCATCTCCTTTTCCTACTGTTCCTAATACTTCGTTATGATTAGTGAATTTGTTGATTTTTACAATATCAAATAATTCTTGGCGGCTGTAAGCAAAGTGCTCACATACTACATCTTTTACTTCTTTTCCTAATGATTTTTGAGCTTCTTTTACTAAGTCGGCAACCATTGGTTTACAACCACCACAACCTGAAGTTGCTTTTGTAGCTTTAACTACATCACCAAATGTTTCGCAGCTACCATCTGTAATAGAGCAGCAGATGCTTCCTTTAGTAACATTCTCGCAAGAACAAATTACAGCTGTATCCGGTAAGTCCATGGCACTTCCCATTGATGAAGATTCTCCGCCTCTTGACCCTAAGATTAAGTCTTCTGGGTTTTTAGGAATAGCCATTCCGTTGCTGTAAATTTGGAATAAAGTATTGTAATCGCTAGAATCACCTACTAAGATTCCTCCTAATAATGCTTTTCCGTCTTTAGAAATGTTGATTCTTTTGTAAATTCCACTTAATTTATTTTCGTAAACAATAGGAGTTCCTTCTTGGTGTTCGATAAACGGATCACCAAAACTAGCTACTTCAACACCAATTAATTTCAATTGAGTCGACATATCGATGCTTTCTCTCATGGTTTTTTCGCCTTGCATGATTTGCTCAGCTGCTACATCTGCCATTTCATAACCAGGAGCTACTAATCCGTAGATCATGTGGTTGTAAAGAGCAACCTCTCCAATTGCGAAAATATTTGGGTCAGATGTTTGCATTTTGTTGTTAACTACAACACCACCTCTAATGCCAACTTCAAGACCTGCGCCTCTTCCTAGCTCGTCACGAGGTTTAATCCCTGCCGAGATTACTAGCATGTCTACTTTTAAAAGTTCTTCTTCTTCAAACATCATTCCAGTGATGTAATCGTCACCATCGATGAATTGAGTAGATTTACTTAAATGTATTTTAATGTTTAGTTCTTCAATTTTTGAACGAAGCATATTACTTGCTCCTTTATCTAATTGTCTAGGCATTAAACGTGGTGCAAATTCAACTACGTGAGGATTTAAACCTAAATCACGTACTGCTTTTGCAGCCTCAAGTCCAAGTAATCCACCACCAAGTACGGCAGCTTCAGTTGAACCGTTTTGTTTTATTTTTTTTGCGTAAGCCATAATAGCATCTAGATCTTCGATGGTTCTGTAAACAAAAACCCCTTCTTTTTCTACTCCTTCAATTGGCGGAACAAAAGCAGCAGATCCTGTTGCTAAAACCAAATAATCATAAGAATGAGTTTTCTCTAAATGAGTAGTGATTGTTTTGTTTTCTTTATGAATATCAGTTACTAGTTCTGAAGTATTTAATATGATATTATTCTCTTCGTACCAATTTGCTGTTGACATTGATAAATCGTCAGCTGTTTTTCCTGCAAAGTATTCACTCAGGTGAACGCGATCATAAGCGCGTCTTGGCTCTTCTCCAAATACGGTAATTTGATATTTTTCTTGTCCTTGTTTCGATATGAATTTTTCACAAAATTTGAAACCTACCATGCCGTTTCCGACTACAATTATTTTAATCATAATATCATTATTAAGTATTACGAAGCAAATATACGTATTAATACTTAATTTAAATACTTAATCTTTGTTTTTCGTTGTGAATTGAGATATTGTGAAAAGCGGCGGATTAAAATGGAAAATGTGTAAAAAAAGGCAGCTGTTTTTTTTATTTTCTAATCAAATTTTGGCAGATGCCTATTTGATAGAGCTATTTTTTGCTGTTTTTGAGGTGTAAATGTGGTTTAAAAAGGAGATTTGCATAAATTATAATGCAATAAAGCACCAAAATAAGTTTGAAAATATACTTATTCTGATGCTTTTGTTAAAATATAAGAAACAATTTTTTAAGTAATATTACTTAAGTGGTGTAAAATATTTCTTTTGGAACCAAAAAGCAACGTTTACTAATGCAATTAGTGCAGGAACTTCAACTAATGGACCAATAACTCCTGCAAATGCTTGTCCGCTATTGATTCCAAAAACACCAATAGCAACTGCAATGGCTAATTCGAAATTATTTCCTGTGGCTGTAAACGCAATTGCGGTACTTTTAGAATAATCGGCTCCAAAATATTTTCCTGTAAAGAAACTTATTATGAACATTACTGTAAAATAGATAACCAAAGGAATTGCAATTCGTACCACATCCATTGGAATTTGAACAATAAGTGCTCCTTTCAGGCTGAACATAATAATTATTGTGAATAGTAATGCAATTAATGTGATTGGAGAAATTATTGGAACATATTTATTTTGAAACCAATCTTCGCCTTTTAGAGCTATTAAACTATATCTACTGATGATTCCTAAAGCAAATGGAATTCCTAAATAGATTCCAACACTTTCGGCAATTTG
>NCET01000138.1 GCA_002280815.1 Flavobacteriales bacterium 32-34-25
AAAACAGAAAGAAAAGAAAAAATAAGACAATTATTTGATATTTCAGATGATAAATTAATTATAGGAAATATAGCAAACCATGTGAAAGCTAAAGATTTACCAACTTTGATTAAAACCATGAATTATTTGGTAAATGAAAAAAAGATGAAAAATATTCATTTGGTTCAAATTGGAAAATTTACATCTAAGTTGACAACGGAAATAAAAAATTTGATTTCAATTTATAAATTAGAAGATTTTATAACTCTTACAGATTTTCAAGCACATGCTTTGGATTTCCTTGTTCAATTTGATGTTTATGTGATGAGTTCAGAGAGAGAGGGACTACCTCTTACAATTTATGAAGCTTTTTTAAAGAAAATAGCTGTTGTTAGTACTAAAGCAGGAGGTATTCCAGAGGTAATTGTTCATGGACAAAACGGATATCTATCTGAAGTGAAGGATTATGAAAGTTTAGCGTCAAATATTCAATTATTATTAAAGAATGAAAATATAAAAGAAGTCTTTGCTGAAAGATCGTATAAATTATTTTTTAAAAAATTTACGGCAGTTAAAACGGCAGAAAATACTTTAGAATTGTATAAAAAAGCAATAAATAAATGAAAATAGCATTATTGATATCAACTTATAATTGGCCTGAATCACTTGAATTAGTATTAAAAAGTGCTTTGACGCAAACTCAATTGCCTGACGAAATTATTATTGCTGATGACGGATCTAATGATAGAACAAAATTACTCATAGAGCAGTTTAGTCAACAAAGTCATATTCCAATACATCATGTATGGCAGGAAGATATTGGTTTTAGAAAATCAAAAATTTTAAATAAAGCTATAGCACAAACTAGTTCAGATTACATTATTCAAATAGACGGAGATTGTATTATGCATAAAAATTTTGTAAAAGATCATTTGATTGAAGCCAAAAAAGGGATGTATTTGTATGGTTCCAGGGTTAATATTTTGCCTAATTTTGTGTCTGATATTTTACTGAAAAAGAAAATTAGTTTTAATCTCTTTTCAAAAGAAATTAAGAATAGAACTAGAAGTTTGCACATTCCTTTCTTATCTAAACTCTTTAAAGAACATCAAGGAATATCTAAGAAATTTAGAGGTTGTAATGTATCTTATTGGCGTGAAGATTTTATTAATATTAATGGTTATAACGAAGATTTTGAAGGTTGGGGTAGAGAGGATTCTGATTTAGTTATCCGTTTGGGGAATAATGGAGTAAAAGCAAAGAGAATCAGATATTCAGCGATAGTTTATCATATTTATCATAAAATTAATTCAAAGCAAAATTTTGAGTTAAACGACAAGATTCAAAATGAAACTATAGAGAAAAAAACAATAAGAGTTAGTAGGGGAATTAATCAATATTTGTAATAAATTGATTTTAAAAAATGCAATACCTACATTTGTCAATGTTAAATCCTCTTAATTTATGCTATATATACTGAACCCTTTTTTTAAAGCTAGTGGGGATGAAATTATTCTCAATATAAAAAACTTCAATTCAACAGGAACTCTTTTTGGAGATGGAAAAAGAAATAAAATAAAGCTTTTTGATTTAAATGAAACTACAGTTAATATCAAGTCGTTTAAAATCCCTCATCTTGTAAATAAAATTAGCTATAAGTATTTTCGAAAATCAAAGGCAAGACGTTCTTATGAATATGCTATGACTTTGTTAGAAAAAGGAATAGGTACGCCACAGCCTATTGCATATTATGAAAATTACGATTGGTTAGGATTAAAAGAAAGTTATTATGCAAGCGAGCATCTTGTGACTGAACTGACTTTTAGAGAATTAGTTACCATTTCTAATTATCCTGAGCATGAAACTATTTTACGTCAGTTTAGCCGTTTTTGTTTTGATATGCACCAAAAAGGAATCGAGTTCTTAGATCATTCGCCAGGTAACACTCTAATTAAGAAAAAAACCGATGGTCAATATCAATTTTTCTTAGTTGATTTGAACAGAATGAGTTTTCATAGTCAAATGACTTTCGAACAAAGAATGAAAAATTTTAACCGGCTTACTCCTCAAAAAGAAATGATTGAGGTAATGAGCAATGAATATTCAAAATGGTACACTAAAAAAACAGAAACTGAAATTTTTGAAAAAATGTGGCATGAAACGAATCAATTTCAAGAAAAATTTGCTCGAAAAAAGCGTATCAAAAAAGCATTAAAATTTTGGAAAAAATAATGGTTACCAAAATTTATAATATTTTAACGACTTTCTAACCTTGTATTTTCTAATTAAATTCCATGGTTTTGATTTTAAATGAGATTTGTCTTTATTAAAGAAATTAATGGAAGCGTCAATTATGCGTTCGCTAGATTTTCCATCAAAATAAGGGTGTGTCAATTCGATATATTTCCGAATTGCTTTCATAACGTTGTTAGGCTTTGTCAAAGCTAAATCAATTGCATTTTCAATTTCAGAAACTTCTGTAACATCAATTAAGTGTTCAAAAGGCACTTTGGTTTTAAAAGTAACTACTGGTTTTTCTTGTAGAAGAAATTCAACTATTGCCGAGGTGGTGTCTGAAAGCATTAAATCAGCTCTTCTGAAAAGAGGTGTCAAATTAGTAGTGTCAAAATAATTGAAATTTTCATTTTCTAAATTTTTAAATTTTGACTTTATTTCTTCTTCTAGTTTAGGATGTAAAACACATAGAAAATGATATTTTCTAGTATTGGATAATCTTTTTATTTCATTAAATACCAATTCGTTTTTTGCTAAGCTTAATCTTGATGTAAATGTTGAAGAAATTAAAATTACAGGCTTTTCAGTTATCGTTTTTTGAACAATTGGAAACAACGGATCAACTTTTGACCATCCTGTTTCAATAACTTCAAAATAGCCGTATTTTTTTGCCAACTGTTCAAAAATTTCAGTAGTTGATGGACCTTGAGTAGTGTATAAATCAAAAAAACCTCGAATTTTAAAATGAGAATTCATTTCTTGACGTTTATTAGATAAAAAACCATGAAAAATTTGAACTTTAATCCCTGAAAAAAAATGAGCAACATTGTCAGTTGCGGTTAAAACTATATCAGGACTGTATTTGATGACATCTTCTACAGTATTAAGAATTTTTTCATTTTCAGAAAAGTACTGCTTGGTGTTTTCTATATCAGAAAACCAAAATACTTTATACCCACGTCGTTCAATTTCTTCTTGAAGTGGTTTTCCAATTGGTATACTATAAGAATAGGAAATGTAGATGAGGAATTTGTACATGGTTTAATGTAGATGTATGTTAAGAAAATTAGTTAAACTCTCAAAGATAAGAGATGGTTTTAAAAGACTGTAGTAATGAGTGTAATTTTTTTTACGCTCTTTTCGGCTGATATTAGTTAATAAATCAGGGTAAAAATCCTTTAAATGTATTGCTTTGTTTACTGTGCCATCTTCAAATGTACTCCAACTCTCTTTATCAATCCATGGAGAGAAAATGGTGTATGTTGGTTTGTTTAATGCTTTTGCCATATTTATTGCTCCTCCGTCATTTCCTATAATTAAATCGCATTGATTCATTAGAGTAATAAATGTTCTTAAATCGTCACCTAATAAATCAAAATAAATTTTTTCTTTTGTAGAGTCACTACAAGCATCAAAAACTTTTTGCGCATCGTTGATTTGTTTTGGGAAATAATTGAAAATAATATTAATATCGTTGTTTTTTGCTATTAAGTCAATAATTGTGGTCATATAGTCTAATGGATAGGTTTTGGATTTTTCACTTCCCAATAGACTGATCATTACAGTTTTTCTTTGTTTGTTAACTAAATGTTTGTCAAAAAGGTTAGATGCTTTTTGATTCTCTTCAGCTGTGATAAATAATTTTGGATAGGGATTAATTAAGGTGTTTAAATCTAATGGATTTAATAATGATAACCTTCGTTCAATTGCTAAGCCCATTTGTGTTTTAGGACTTGTGGCAAAGTACACTTTGTCTGTATATAAAAAGGAAAAAAAGTTTTTTTTATATGAAATGGTTTTTTTAGCGCCGCTGATAAATGTTATAAGTGTACTTTCTAATTTTAAATACGCATCAATTACTATGTCATATTTAGTAGCTCTTATTTTTAGTGCTAGATTTAGGAATTCCTTTTTGCTTTTTCTATGCTTTTCTTCAAATAAAATGATATTATCAATACTGCTATTACCTTCTAAAACAGGAGTGGTTTCTTTATATACCAGATAATCTATTTGCGCATTAGGATAGGTATTGTGTAGATTGTTACATAATATACTGCTTGCAAGCACATCACCAATCATTTTTTGTTGGATTACAAGTATTTTCATTTAGAAAATGTGTTTTTTATTGATTACAAATTGAAGCAAAAAAATTCCAAATTCCAATCATTATAATTGGAATTTGGAATTTAAAATATTGAAAGTTTGAATTTTAAACCGCTACATCATATTCTCTCAACGCATTGTTTAGAGATGTTTTTAAATCAGTAGATGGTTTACGAGTACCAATGATTAAAGCACAAGGTACTTGATATTCTCCTCCAGGGAATTTTTTAGTATAACTTCCAGGAATTACAACTGAACGTGCAGGAACAAAACCTTTCATTTCTACTGGAGTATCTCCAGTTACGTCAATAATTTTAGTAGAAGCAGTCAAACATACATTTGCACCAAGAACCGCTTCTTTTCCTACGTGAACTCCTTCAACAACGATACATCTAGATCCTACAAAAGCACCGTCTTCAATGATAACCGGAGCTGCTTGTAATGGCTCTAAAACACCACCAATACCAACACCACCACTCAAGTGAACGTCCTTGCCAATTTGAGCACAACTACCTACAGTTGCCCAAGTATCCACCATAGTTCCAGCATCAACATAAGCACCAATGTTTACGTAACTTGGCATCATGATAACTCCGCTAGAAATAAAAGAACCATAACGAGCAGAAGCTCCAGGAACTACACGAACTCCTTTTTCGGCATAGTCTCTTTTCAATTCCATTTTGTCATGGTATTCAAAAATTCCAGCTTCTAAAGTTTCCATTTTTTGAATAGGGAAGTACATCACTACTGCTTTCTTAACCCATTCGTTTACTTGCCACCCTTCTCCTTTTGGTTCAGCAACACGTAATTTTCCTGAATCTAATAATTCAATAACTTCTCTAATCGCGTTAGTAGTTGTTTCTTCTTGCAACAAAGCTCTGTTTTCCCAAGCTTGTTCTATAATTGTTTGTAATGCACTCATTGTTATATAAATTTTTGGCAAATATAGACTTTTTAAGCAAATGCTAAAAGTGAAAGTTTTCTTAGAGCTTAGTTTTTTTAGCCTTATTAATTTGGAAATTTTATTCCATATCTTTGATAAAAAAATAAATGCCTAGAATTCTCTCCATAGACTACGGTCAAAAACGTACTGGAATTGCTGTTACTGACGAAATGCAAATTATTGCTTCGGGATTAACAACCATTCCCAGTGCTACCGCTATTGATTTTTTGAAAGATTATTTTTCGAAAGAAAAAGTAGAGTTGGTACTCATAGGCGAACCCAAACAAATGAACGGCGAACCTTCGCAAAGTGCTTCCATTATTAAAGGATTTGTAACGCATTTTACCAATCATTTTCCGGATATGAAAGTGATTCGTGTTGATGAACGTTTTACTTCTAAAATGGCTTTCCAAACCATGATTGATAGCGGATTAAATAAAAAACAGCGTCAGAATAAAGCATTGATTGACGAAATTTCGGCCACTATAATGCTTCAGGATTATTTGTCCCGTAAAACATTTTAATTATTTATCAAAACCGTATTGTTTAGTGATAAATGTAACTTTTTGGAGGTGAATTAGCCTTTTAATTGTGATAATATTAAAGTATCTTTGCACTTTATAAAAAAACACAATTATGTCTGATACAACCATACGCTCAAATAGTGATGTAGTTCTTATTGGAGCTGGAATTATGAGTGCTACCTTAGGTTTGATTCTGAAAGAATTGCAACCTGATATTACCATTGATATTTATGAAAGATTAGATAGTGCCGCAGCCGAAAGCTCTGATGCATGGAATAATGCCGGAACGGGGCATTCTGCATTTTGCGAATTAAATTATACTCCCGAAGGAGCTGATGGAAGTATTGATCCTAAAAAAGCGATCAGTATTGCAGAATCTTTTGAAGTTTCCCGTCAATTTTGGGCTTATTTGGTGCAACAAGAAAAAGTATCAGCTCCAGAAAATTTTATTAAAAGGATTCCACATATCAGTTTTGTATGGGGAGATAAGAATGTTGAGTATTTAACAAAACGTTACAAAGCTTTACAGGCTAATCCTCTTTTTAAAGATATGCAGTTCAGTACTGATTTTACTGAATTGAAAAAATGGATGCCTCTAGTAATGGAAGGAAGAAAAAATGCTGAGAAAGTAGCTGGAACAACCATGTCTATTGGAACAGATGTAAATTTTGGTGAATTAACCCGAAATATGTTTAGTCATTTAACTAAAATGGAAGGGGTAAACATGTATTTCCATCATGAAGTTAAAAAGTTAAGACAACGCGAAAATAAATCTTGGAGAATTAAAATTACAAATTTAACTGATGGGACAATCAGAAAAGCTTACACTAAATTTGTATTTATTGGTGCAGGAGGAGGTTCATTGCCTTTATTAGAAAAAGCCAATATTCCAGAAGGAAAAGGTTTTGGAGGTTTTCCAGTAAGCGGACAATGGCTGAGATGTACTAATCCAGAAGTAATTGCGCAACACGAATCTAAAGTATACGGAAAAGCTAGTGTAGGTGCGCCACCTATGTCTGTTCCACATATTGATTCAAGAATGATTAATGGAGAGTAATATTGTACCGATGGTTATGGCTGGAATCAAAAATATTCCTTTAACTAAATATCTTATCGAGCAAGTGCGTCAATCTCCAGCGGATAGAATGAAAGCTTTGAGAGAATATGTTCCTGGTGCTAAATCAAAGGATTGGGTTATTGAACGTGCTGGGCAAAGAGTACAGGTTATTAAAAAAGATGAAAAAGAAGGTGGTAAATTAGAATTTGGTACCGAGGTAATTACCTCTGCCGATGGAACTTTATCGGTTTTATTAGGAGCTTCTCCTGGAGCTTCAACTGCAGTTTCTATTATGATTGATGTAATAGGTAGATGTTATAAAGACCAAATGAATTCTCCAGAATGGCAAGAAAAGTTTAAAATAATGATTCCATCTTACGGACAAAAATTAAACGAAAATCCAGAGTTGTTAGAACAAATTAGAGCAAATACAGCAACAATTCTAAAATTAAAATAGTTTATAATACAACAAAAGGCTTTCATTTCTGAAAGCCTTTTGTTGTATTATTTAAAAAAATTTATTGTTCAAAATACATTTGATTTTGTCCTCTAAGGGTTTTAGAATCATTAAGATGTTTTAAATTTTCTAAAGGTTTTTGAGGTATCATTCTAGCCGTTCCTGTGATTTTTCCAATTGCAGTACTCAATAGGGGTTCTGATGGATTACCAAGTACACCAAGGGTTTGTATTCTTTCTATTAATTTATGTTCGGGTTCTAAGCCGTCTAAATAGTCACCAAAACCTACCGCATTTACAGAATGTGCTGCGATTAACTGCATGGCATATCGGTGTGATGAATTTACATTTTTTTTAGTAAATCCTGGAGAATCATAAAGTGTAACCGATGCTACGTTTTTTCCATAAGTAGTATCACCAATTTGGATTACCTTAATGTAAGGATCCAGTCCGTTAATAATGAGTTCGCTTGCCGAAGCTGTACTTCTGGTTGTTAAAACATAAACAGTGTTTAGATTTAAACTGTTTAGGCTTGTTCCATCGATAGTACTTGTAAAAGTATATTTTCTGTTGAGATATGATTTTTTCGAATTGTATGCTAATTCGCTAAAAATATCACCTCTAAATTGCCCTGTAATCATACTCGCTAATCGGGTTGCACTTAGTACTGAGCCACCGCCGTTGTATCTTAAATCTAAAACTAATTCGGTTACACCTTCGGATTTGAAATACCCAAAAACAGCACTAAGTTGAGAATCATAACTCGAAAAAAAGCCATTGTACATGAGGTAGCCAATTTTATGTGCGCCACTATTTATTACTTTCTTGATAAAAATAGGGTTTTCGGCTAAATTTGTTTTGGTTAAAGCTAGCGATTTTTCATTGGGAGTAATTACAGGATTGTTATTAGAATCATAAGTAAGAGTAGCAAAATTTAAAGTGTAGTTTTCGTTAGAGCTAAATAATAAATTTCTGTAATTGTCTAAGGTTAATGAAACTCCGTTAACTGCGTAAAATATTTCACCTCGCTGGATATCTTTTGTTGCCGCATCCGAATTGGGAATAATATAACGAACATAACCAATAACTTGATTACTGCCAATGAGGCTCAAGCCAAATTCCACTCCGTTATTTTTTGAAGTTCCTCCTAATTGTTGCTCTAGTGTGAGGTAATCGCTAACCATCCAGCTGAATTGATCTACAACTTTTGGATCTTCGGTTTCATCAGGATTTTTTGAACGAGGAGGTAAGTAGAGTAGATTTTGAAATAATTCTTCAGGTGTTGTATATTGTTCTAAAAAGAAATTATATTCAGCATTTGAAGCAAAACGTTTGTCGGCTAAGTTAGGAACTTCAGCTTGCCATAAATACATAGAATTCATTCCTCTCCATATAAATTTATGAACATCAAGAGGTGTTGGCTCCGCTAACGTATCATCTTGGTCTTGACAGCTTTGCAAGAATAAAAGCGGGAATAATAGAAGTAGTATGTATCGATAGAAGCTTTTCATATTTAGTAACTATTTTAGCTATTTATTGATTTTTTCAGAATGAATAATTCTCAAATTTCTGCATAAATGACAATATTTGGCGTTATAGCTTGTAAAACTACAGCTAAAATAATTGGCATAGAAATGGCTAGTATAGTTTTAAGTAAGAGCAAAATTTTAATATAAAGATATGAAAATGAAAAAAGTATTCCTTACATTTTTAGTTACATTGGCATCAATTTCGTTTTACGGACAAACGGTTTTTGATCAATTTGATGGACAAGAAGAAATTGTTTCGGTGGTAGTCAACAAAAAAATGTTTGAATTAATGAGTAAAGTAAAAGCGGATCCTTCGGATAAGGAAACTCAGCAATATTTGAAATTAATTCAAAATTTAGATAATTTAAAAGTTTTTTCGACAACCAATAGTACAGCTGCTCTAAAAATGAAAGATGTTGCTGATGCTTATATTAAATCGGCTGATCTGGAAGAATTAAAAAAAGTAAACGAGAATGGAAAACAAGTTACAATAGATGTAAAACGTACAGGGACTAACCAACTAAGAGAATTTTTAATGTTTATTGATGATGATGCAAACGGTATAAATCGTTCGGTTTTAATGTCGTTAACAGGTGTTTTTAGTTTAAGTGATATTTCTATTTTAACTGATAAAATGCAAATTCCTGGTGGAACTGAACTTAAAAAATTAACTCAAAAGTAACTTGGTAAAAAACATTGTAAAAGCTGTTTCGCAAAATTGTGGAGCAGTTTTTTTTATTGGTCTCAAAAATAGTTAAAACTATGTACTTTAGTGCATTTCCCTTTTAGGTTCTAAAATTATACACCGCAAATTCGCAAATTATTTTTTTTCTTTCCAAGTCTTTAAATTTGCGAATTTGCGGTGGATTTTACTTTTCAACCTCGCAGACTTTCAGTCTGTCAAACCAATGTATGGACTTTAAGTCCATACATTGGTTTAATTAATTTGTTATTTGCCAAATCTCCAATTTTCCGTCATATTGGTAAATCACGCCAACTTGCATATACTGGCTATAAAGTAGCGACTATCTACCAGATCTTAGGTGTATACTCGCTACTTTAATAGCTATGTTGTAATAAAATATAATAATATTTTTATTACAAAAATAAAAAAGTGCAGTAAAAAATTTTAAACCATCTTTTTCAGCTTGGCAATATCTTTAAGGAGGATTTTTTTGCCTTTAATTTCAATAAGTCCTGACTTATTAAAATCAGATAATAAACGAATACAGCTTTCGGTAGCGGTACCAATCATGCTGGCGAGTTCGTCGCGGGTGAGTTGGATTTTAAGTGTATCATCTTCATTTTTACCAAAAGTATCCTGAAGATAAAGCAGGGTTTCGGCAAGGCGTTCTTTAACGGTTTTTTGAGCCATATTCACCATTTGGCTATCGGCATCTTTTAAGTCGCCACAAATGGTACGCATCACATTCATAGAAAACTGATTGTTCTTGTCAAAGAAACCCATGATTTCGCGTTTAGGCACAAAACACACTTGCATGTCTTCGAGCGCTACGGCACTCAGGTTTACAGGTTCGTCACTTATCATCGAGCGTTGTCCTAAAAGTTCTCCTTTAGTGACTAATTTTACAATATGATCTTTACCGTTCGGACTCAGTTTAGTGAGTTTGCAAACACCGTCTTTGATACAAAATATACCATTTACATTTTCTCCTTCTTCAAAAATGACTTCGCCTTTTTTCACCAAACGAGACGTCTTGCACTCGGCAAGTTTTACTAATTCGTCTTTGTTTAGTGCTTTTAAAGAGCTGAATTCTCTAACGATACATTGTTCGCATTTACTCATTTTAAAGGAAGTTTAATTGTCGTTGTAAAATTAATCATTTATATGACATATATCATATTCTGTGTAAGATTCATTCAGGAGCTTTGCATCAGGTAAAATGAGCAAAGTTATGGACACAAACAACTGTTTCCATTGTGGTTTAGATATTGTAAAAGAAGCTGAAATTATTTTTGATGCAAAAACATTTTGTTGCAACGGCTGTAAAACCGTGTACGAAATTTTTAGTCTTAATGATTTGACTGGTTATTATGATTTTGAAAAATCACCCGGAGCAACTCCGCAGGAAATTAAAGGGAAATATGATTTTTTAGACAATGAAAGCATCGTTTCAAAAATATTGGAATTTCAGGAGGATACAACCGCTATTGTTTCACTTAGCATTCCTCATATACATTGCAGTTCTTGTATTTGGATTCTGGAAAATTTACAACGCCTTCAAAAAGGAATAAGCAGTTCGCAGGTTAATTTTCCGGAGAAAAAAGTGCGTATTGTTTATAATTCAGCTCAGGTTTCGCTGAGTGAATTGGTGTATTTGCTAAGTTCTATTGGGTACGAACCTTATATTAGTTTAGAAAATTACGAAACTCAAAAACAAAACATTGACAGAAGTCTGACTTATAAATTAGGTGTGGCTTTCTTCTGTTTTGGAAACATCATGCTGCTTTCTTTTCCCGAATATTTTGAGGTCAAAGAATTCTGGCTGGACAATTACAAACCGTTTTTCAGATGGCTGATTTTTGCATTGGCTTTACCCTCTTTCTTTTATTCCGCAAGCGGTTACTATGTTTCGGCTTATAAAAGCATCCGGTCTAAAATGCTCAATATCGATATTCCTATTGCCTTAGGAATTATTGTAATGTTCATTCGCAGCCTCGTTGATATTGTATTGGATTATGGTTCGGGCTTTTTTGACAGTCTGACAGGCTTGATTTTCTTTATGCTTTTGGGTAAAATGTTCCAAATCAAAACTTATAGTTTTCTAAGTTTCGAAAGAGACTTTAAATCGTATTTTCCGGTTGCTGTTACCCGAATAAATAGTGATGCTTCCGAAGAAAGTGTTGCTGTTTATGATATTCAAAAAGGCGACAGGCTACTGATTCGAAATCAGGAATTAATTCCCGTTGACGGTATTTTGATAAGCGAAAAAGCCGCTATTGACTACAGCTTTGTTACCGGAGAAGCCATCCCTATCAACAAGAATTCAGGTGATAAAGTCTTCGCCGGAGGAAAACAAATAGGGAAAGTAATCGAAATGGAAGTGTTGTTTTCGGTTTCCCAAAGTTATTTGACGCAGCTGTGGAGTAATGATGTGTTTCAGAAAAAAGTAGCGCAAAAACACAAAAGCATCACCGACAGTATTTCCAGGTATTTCACTCCTATATTATTATTGATCGCTTTTCTGGGATTTGGATATTGGATTTTTACAGATGCGAATACGGCTTTCAATGTGTTTACTGCGGTATTAATCGTGGCATGTCCTTGTGCCTTAGCATTAACAGCTCCTTTTACATTAGGAAATATTTTGCGAATTACAGGAAAGCAACAATTTTTCCTTAAAAACGCTTTGGTTATCGAACAATTAGCCCAAGTGGATACCATTGTTTTTGATAAAACAGGAACGATAACGACTAATAAAAAATCGAATATTTTGTACGAAGGAAAGTCTTTTTCTGAGGAAAATTTGATTCAAATAAAATCAGTACTCCGCGCTTCTAATCATCCTTTAAGCCGAATGTTGTATGACTTTTTACCCGATGTGGAACGACTGAATACCAGCAATTTTGAGGAAATTACTGGAAAAGGAATTCAGGCAGAAGTAGCAGGTAATTTTATTAAAATAGGTTCAGCGGGTTTTGCCGGAAATTCCGAAGAGAATTCGGTAATACAAACCTCGGTTCACATTCAAATTAATGATGAGTATTTCGGGAAATACGTTTTTAAAAATCAATATCGGGAGGGTTTAGAACAGCTCTTTATAAATTTGAAAAATAAGTACCAAATCAAAGTTTTGTCTGGCGATAATGCCGGGGAAAAAACCGCTTTAGAGCAACTTTTGCCCAAAGGAACAGAACTTGTTTTCAACCAAAAACCGGAACAAAAACTGGATTTTATCAGGCAATTACAGGATTCAGGTAAAAATGTGATGATGGTAGGCGATGGTTTGAACGATGCGGGAGCTTTGGCACAAAGTAATGTAGGGATTTCAATTTCTGAAAATGTGAATGTTTTTTC
>NCET01000139.1 GCA_002280815.1 Flavobacteriales bacterium 32-34-25
CGATCCTTGTGTTCCCAAAGTACCATTGCATTTGTTGAAATAACTACGAATATTAGCTACCGTTCTGTTGTTATTATCAGAAGCCGTTTCAATCAAAATTGCAATTCCATGAGGAGCATATCCTTCGAATAAAATTTCTTTATAGTTGGCTGTATCTTTGTTTGTTGCATTTTTAATAGCGCGTTCTACGTTATCCTTAGGCATATTAGCTGCCTTAGCATTTTGAATAACCGCTCTTAATCTAGAGTTTGCTTCAGGATTTGGTCCGCCTTCTTTAACGGCCATTACGATATCCTTACCAATTCTAGTAAATGTTTTGGCCATTGCAGCCCAACGTTTCATTTTTCTTCCTTTTCTAAATTCGAATGCTCTTCCCATTTCTGATTATTTTTTTAACGATGCAAAATTACAATTATTCTGCTTTTTTTTAAGTTTTAGTTTTTATAAAATGGCATTTTTACCACTTTTGCTAGCACATCTTTTTTTCTGATTCGGATGTAAATATCACTATCAACTGCCGAGTTTTCTACAGTTACATATCCCATACCGATTCCTTTATTTAAAGAAGGCGACATGGTTCCTGAAGTTACAATTCCGATGTTATTTCCGTTTGCGTCAACAATTTCGTAATCGTGTCTTGGTACAGCGCGTTCCTGCATTTCAAAACCAATTAGTTTTTTAGTTACTCCAGTTTCTTTTTGTTTCTTTAAATTATCTGAATTGGTAAATTCTTTATTGAATTTTGTAATCCAGCCCAATCCAGCTTCAATTGGCGAAGTGGTATCATTGATGTCATTTCCATAAAGACAGAATCCCATCTCCAAACGCAAAGTATCACGTGCTGCTAAACCAATTGGTTGGATACCAAAAGGAGCTCCAGCTTCAAAAACTTTGTTCCAAATTTGCTCTACCTGATCATTTTTGCAATAAATTTCAAAACCTCCAGCGCCAGTATATCCTGTAGCCGAAATGATTACATGCTCGATTCCTGCAAAATCACCAACTTCAAAATTGTAATATTTTATCGAAGATAAATTTACTGAGGTCAATGATTGTAATGCTTCAATTGCTTTTGGACCTTGAATTGCTAATAAAGAATAGTCGTCAGAAAGGTTTTTCATTTCAACGTCTAAATCATTCTGAGCCGAAATCCAGTCCCAGTCTTTTTCAATATTTGATGCATTAACTACTAATAAATACTGCTCGTCTTTGATTTTGTAAACCAATAAATCATCTACGATTCCGCCATCATTGTTCAGCATCATTAGAAGTTACTTTTTGAATCAACGCTAAAGCATTTGATCCCGAAAGTAAAAATTCCCCCATGTGAGAAACATCAAAAACACCAACAGCGGTACGAACTGTTTCATGTTCGGCATTTATTCCCTCATAAGTAATAGGCATATTGTATCCTGCAAACGGTAGCATTTTTGCTCCCAAAGCTTCGTGTATGTGCGTTAGCGCAGTATTTTTCATTATGATTTTGTGTAAATTTTGATGGCGCTAATTTATTGTTTTTATTTTGAGTAACAAAGGCGTGAGAGTCAAAGTTTGCAGGAATAAAATGCAGTCTTTTTTTAGAAAATAATTGATAAAACGCAATTTCTATTTGCTTAAATAAAACTAAATTAGAGGAAACTATTCAAAAGCCGAATTTATGATAACTTCTATTCCAATTGATAAGAACGAAATTCTAAAGTTTTATAAGCCAATAGCTGTAGATACACACAAAGGAATTCAAGGTCATGCGTTGCTAATTGGAGGAAGTTATAGCAAAATAGGTGCTGTATGTTTGTCATCGAAAGCGGCATTGAAATCGGGTTGCGGATTAGTAACTGCTTATGTTCCTAAATGCGGTTACGAAATAGTTCAAACATTCATTCCCGAAGTGATGGTTTTGACTGATGCGAAGAAAAAGTGCATTTCGAATATTAGTTTTGAGTTCCAGCCTAATGCTATTGGGATTGGTCCAGGAATAGGGCAGGACGAAGTGACTCAAAAAGCTTTTTTGAAATTTCTAAAAACCAATACCATTCCTGTAGTTATTGATGCCGATGCTTTGAATATTTTATCTCAAAACAAAGCATGGTTTTTGCTTTTACAACCCCGAACTATTTTGACGCCACATCCCAAAGAATTGGAACGATTGATAGGAAAATGGACTTCAGAAGAAGAGAAATTCGAGAAAACGATTTCTTTTTCACTGCAATACAATGTGATTGTAGTAATGAAAGGTGCTCCAACTTATATTATTGACGGAGAAACCATTTATAAAAATACAACAGGTAATCCGGCTTTAGCTACTGCCGGAAGTGGCGATGTCTTGACCGGAATTATTACGAGTTTTTTGGCACAGGGGTATGAATCAGTTCAGGCTGGGATTTTAGGTGTTTATTTGCATGGATTAACAGCTGATTTGGCTACACCTAAAACTGGTTTTCAATCCTTTATTGCTTCGGATAGTATTGGTAATTTGGGTGGAGCTTTTTTGAGTTTGGAATAAAAAATTGGCATACAGATTAAACGGATTTTGACTGATTAATGCTTTTACAAAAGAATAACCGAATTAAGCTTATTTATATAGTTCTTAGGTTGCTTAATGAGCCGCGTTAAAAATGCTTTGTTTTGTTGTAAAAAAGAAAGTAGGTACTCGTTGCAAACGAGCACCAGATTGAATGTATTTCAACGAATTCATTTCTTGTAATCATCTTTTACAAATTTTGTTGTAGTAACTGTTAGCGGTGGTTATTATAGTTCGTAATCCAGTAAATCGAAATGTACAGATGTCGACCTGTAATTTCCTGTTCTCATACTTTCTATAAAATCTTCTTTAGAAATACCGAATCCACTTGACATATAATGAAAATGTGGTTGTCCATCTTTGTGGTTCTCTTTCCCTGATAAACTGTTATATGTTACAAAAAAGCAATGCCAAATATCATCTAATTCAAAGAAGTGAGAAACAATTACTGTTCGTTGCTCAATTATCCTTTTCAATTCACCGTCGGTTAATTCAGTTTCGCCAACTTTTTCGATTTTCCCATCTTCTTTGAGATGAAATAATTTCGGAAGTTTCTTTCCTTCAAGACCATTAGGTAAATTTTCAAAAAGATATTTGCTGTATAAAAATCCAAATTCACTATAAGATTTAAAAATAAATGACATTAGTTCATTCGGATTTAATGTCATTCCTTTTAATAAGCGGACTTGATCTTTCTTTCGATTGGTTTTAAGAAGTTCTAAAAAGTTCTTGTGAACTTCTGTTTTTTCAAATTCCTCAAAAAATCCAACTAACATTTCTTTTGCATTTTTAATGAAGAAATCATCATTTAGTTGTGAAGTGAGAAAAGGATCTTTAGCATTTAGTAAATCTCGTAATACTGTCGCTCTTTTTCCAATTTCATATGTTTTATAGTAATCAATTGGATTTACTTTTTCAATTTTCCCTTGTGAAAAAATTCGAGTAAATCCTTGACCGTTTTCGTCGTAAATTTTTTTAGTACTCATAGTGTGATTTATCGTGATTCTGTAGAATAATTACCGCTAACTTGTACATAGGTCTAACAAAATCAGACCTATCACCCCAATTTTGGATGGATAGGTCTGATAAACGTCAGTGTTTATTCTTTTTCAAATATAGAAAATAATACTTACAAAGTAGAATTTTAATTTTTGGGAATTGGAGGTTGTTTTTTAAGCTAATTCCAGAAAAATAAGCTGTCCTAAGCAAAAAGACGACTCAGTTATATGCTCCCTGTAGGTTGAGTTTTCGATACATTTTATTAAAAAAGCTTTAGCCTAACCTTGATTTAGATTTTGGCTAAAGCCTTTTGAAAACTTTAACTTGTAATCGGGCTAAAGCCCGACCCAATTCATTCTTTAAAATTGTTGTTAATAAAAAAATCTGTGAGTATCCGTTTAATCAGTAAAAATCCGTGGTCTATAACTTTTACAGTTTCCACACCAACACATCAGCTGTTTTCATGGCTTTTGTTCCAATGATAATCTCAGCATTGGATGGCAATTTCATTTCGTATATTTTATCGGAATAGTTTACTGCAATCCCAAAACCATCACGGTATTCAACCATAATTCCTGCCGGATAATTTTCAATCGGGATATTTTGCTGTTGGTATAATTTGGTTAAAACCTGTTTTTCCAAATCTCCTTTTTTCGAGTCAATACCAATATACGTCACTGTTCCTTTGCCTAATTTACGCGAAGTTACCGCAGCAGTTCCGGCATAGAAATCGCCTTGGTAGGTGCCCCAGGTTTCAGTTCCTTTGTTTGGTTTCAATAAATCGCCCCAGGAAACCCAATCAAAATCCTGATTGTTGAATTTAATTTTATCTGGTGATTGTGGCATCAATAAATCATAGGATTCTATTTCGGAACCAATTAATTGCCACATGGGTTCGTAGAATTTAGCTTCCCATAGATGTCCTTTTCTGTTTTGAATTCCTGAACGACAGCTCAATACTAAGTTTCCTCCGTTTTGGGCATAGGTAGTCAGTTTATCAATCATTTGCTGGTCAATCATTTGGTACGCAGGAACAATAAGCACTGGATATTTAGAAAAATCAGTCGTATCACGAACAAAATCTACAGGAGCTCCAAAGGATTTTGCTGCTTTGTAATATTTCAAGAAATGATTTTCCGTGTTCCATTGATTGGTTTGTTTATTCAAGTCAATTCCCATTACGTTATCGGCATTGAACAAAATTCCTGTTTTGCGTTGCAAATATTCCTTCGGCAATTCGGCTTTAGGATTCTGCTTTTTTCGCAACGTATTAATGTCTTTGATAAATTGGGCAAATTCTTGTCCGCCTGTTGTAGGAGTCACTCCGTCAGGACCTACAATTCCGTAATGAAATTGTTCGTAACCGTACAATGGAGCACGGTAGCGATAGGTACAGGTAAATTTACTTCCCCCGGCAAAAATATGCCACAACCAAAGGCGCATGGCTCCCGGTAAAGGTTGCGGATTAATGCTTCCCCAGTTTACCTGTCCGGGCTGTAATTCCATCACACCATAAGCGCCTTTCATTGGACGGAAAAAGTCATTAGACATTGCAATTCTCGAATATTCCCCTACTCGGTATCCCTTTGGACCTATACCTAAATCACTTCCATAAACCATGTAGCGGGTATAAGAAACAAAGTCAAGTTCTTTACTGGCCCCTACATAACCCACATCATACATCGGAATATAATTAGAAGTAATCCATTGCTTTGGAGTTGCATATTGACGAATCACTTTAGCCTGTTCGTCTAAAAATGATGCTGTTTCATGATCTCCAAAACGGTAATGATCCAGTTGGGCATGCAAATTCATTCCCCATAATGAATGCAACGGAAGATTAATTTCGTCAAAAGTACTGTAAGTTCCGCTCCAGAAACTATTTCCCCAGGCTTCATTAAGCGTTTCGATAGTCTTGTATTTATCTTTTAACCAGTCGCGAAAACGTTGTGGCGCATCTTTTCCATAATCCAGAGCACGACGCGGTTCATTATCCAATTGCCAGCCAATTACATTGGGATTGTTTCCATATCTTTTAGCTAATTCAGCAATCATTTTCATAGAATATGTTCGGTAATAGTTGCTTGAAAAAGTAGCATGCTGGCGTGTTCCGTGATCCATTTTAGAGCCGTCTTCCATAGTGGCTAAAACATCAGGATGCTTGCGAACTAACCAAACCGGAGGTGTAGCGGTAGAAGTACACATAATCACTTTAAGATGGTATTTTTTAGCCAGTTCTAAAGATTTATCCAGCCATTTAAAATCATATTTTCCTTCTTCGGGTTCGAGTTGAGCCCAGGCAAATTCACCAAAATGGGTGAATTCAAATCCCATTTTTTCCATATTCTGAAAATCACGTTCCCATTGTGAAGGATCCCAATGTTCAGGATAATAATAGACTCCCACGGTGGTTAAATCTTTTTTTGGGAAAAATTGCTCCATTTTTTGAGCAAAAGTTGCGGTACTAAATAGCAGTAGTAATGCCAGAAAGCATTGTGTAGTTTTTAGATTCATAATAAAATGGTTGGTAAATAGTAATTACAAATCTAAGTTTTTTTAGTTATAAAGTGTAATTTTCTCACTTAATTGTAAAGGCAAACGAGGAGTTTTATTTTTGACACGAATTACACTAATTTGCACAAATAGTAGTGATTCTAAAATAAATTACACAAATTCTTATCTGCCTTTGGCAGATTCGTGGAATATTATGACATCCAAATTTGTGCAAATTAGTGTAATTCGTGTCTGTTTTTTTTATTTCTGGAATTGCTGCGTTTGCGCTGACTTCATGGTGTAAATCGAAAAATCTTTATAAAGTGCTGATCGGCTGGCCATTTGTCTTAAGCCAATTCGACCTTCTATAAGACTAGGATTGTTTTTAAGATTCCAGCAGAAAAGTTTAGAATTGTTTTTTCCAGCTACTTTAAAATAGAGTTTTTCATTGGTTTTGATCACTGTAATTGTATAGTTTTCATCCGTTTTAAAAAGTCCTGTTTCAAAATAAGGATTCGGGATTTCGGTTGTGGTATTAAAGTTTTGTCCTTTAGCTACTGGATATTGACGCACTCTAACGTAATCTTTTTTACTGTCGTTATTGTCGTTTTCAAAGGAAGCATAACTAATATGCAAGGCTTTCATATTAGTGAAATACGTTTTCATTGCTGGGATTTCTCTTAAATGATTCCACTTCGAAATATCTTCAACATAAGGTGCAACGCCAGTACCTGTTGCCTGAAGGTATAAAATAATTGCCCATTTGGTAGCAGAATCTTTTCGGCAAAAGTTGTATTCAATTTTTAGATTTCCTTTAAAAGATTCTTTTGTCCATAATACTGCGTGGTCTGTATCAGTTCCTGCTTTTGCTCCTGCATTAAAGAGCATTCCTGCTTTGGTATTAGTGATATTGGCTTGAAGTCCGTCCAGAAACCATTTGGATTGCCAATCTTTTTTCCCACTGTCCTTTAACTGTAATTGCCATTGCTTGGATTTATTGAGAATTTCAAATTCTTTATCATCCGCATTTTGAGCATGTATCGATACAGATAACAATAAAATCAGAATAAGAAATGGCTTTAAGTTCATTATAGCATGATTTATTTAAAGTTTAATTTTCGATTCTTTGGGATTTGAAAGGAAGAAAAAGATTTAAACCATGAAGTTAATTAAGAAATTTAAGAATATTGTAAGCCTTAATTCTCTTAAATAACTTCATGGTAAAAAAAAGAATGTTCATAACATTTCTAGTAGAACCTAATTTTCAACACATTTTAGATTGTTGATGAAGAAAGTTTCGGGCTGATAGGTTTTTCCGTTTAATTCAGAAACTAGTTCTTTTTTGATGACATAATCTTCAATATCAGTTAAATATTTTATTCTCATTAACGAAAGAGGAGAGTTTTTCAAGTCTTCCATGGTACCTTTCATAAACATAAAATTACCCACAATTACACGGTTGTCAAAACCATTTTCATCTCTAATCATACTGCCGCAATATTCCATATCAGTATGCACCAGCGTAATTACTTTTCCGCTGTTGAGTTGTAAGTACAGTTTAGAGTTTTTGTCAAAACATTTGGCTTTGATAAAACCTTTACTTTTTTGAATAAGCTGTACATTAAGTGTAGGCAAACCATCGGTTAAAGATAAAGTATAGAAAATATAGCTGGATGTTCCCGCAAAATTTTTCTCGGAAATCATGTATTCTTTGGTTAGTTTGTAAGTTCCTATAGAGTCTGTTATGTTAGTAGCATATTCGCAAGGATTTTGCGCAAATGAATTTAAAGACAAGAAGAAAAAGGCAATAAGTAATAGTTGTTTCATTATTATTTTATTTTGGCGCAAATTAATACAATTTTGTTATTGTTTTCATCTGTTGTAAAAAAAGAATATAAATTTCCACCGTCTTTAATTTTCCACTTTTTTCGAATGTTTTC
>NCET01000140.1 GCA_002280815.1 Flavobacteriales bacterium 32-34-25
GAAGGTTTTACCAATTAGGATTTGTGTTTCTCAACATTTCTGATTCGAAAGTAGGTTCTTGATTAGGAGAGTAGTTAGATGATCCAGAAGATGTTGTTATACTAATTGGTAGTGAATATAAAACTTTTGTATTAATTCCTCTCATTTTTCCAGGAGTCCACTTTTCGGCTTTTTTTAGTACACGTATTGCTTCCTGGCCTGTGCCATGTCCAAGATCTCTTAGAATTTTAAAATTGCTAAGACTCCCGTCTGTATCAACTATAAATGTGATATAAATTTTTCCTTGTAATCCTTGCACATTAGGAGTTCTGTAATTTTTTCCTACGAAACCGTAAAAATCTCTCATTCCTTTTGTATGACTAGCTTTTTCCATAAGAACCTTATAGGGATATTTATTGTTTTCTTTATCTGTGCTAATGCCTGAAATAAATTTTCCATCATTATAAATTTCTGAAAAGCTAAAATTCTCTTTAAGGTTTTTTCCTTCCCAAACACCTTCTCTTTTACCGAGTTTTATTGGGCCTTTTTCGTAAAGGTTTTCATCATTCTCCTCATATTGACCATTTCCATCAATAACAGTTTGCTGCTTGTCTTTATTCCAAAAATGTACTATTTTGGTGATTGGGTTTTTATTTTCGGCATCCCAGGTAATCTCTTTTTCAGATTTTATTTCACCGTTATCGTACCATTCTAATTGTGATCCATTTAAATTGTTGTCGATGTAGTTTGATTCTTGTTTTTTGATTCCGTTTTCGTAATAGTCAATACGTGGTCCTTGAAAATTAGGCTTGTCTGGTTTGCTGGAAATGGCTTTCATGCTCATTTTTCCAGAGCGATAATATTCGGTAAAAATAAATAGATTGGGTTGATTTTTATAGTTCTCAACAACGCGTATGAATTTATAATCTTCTCTTGAAGTTGGTTTATGTAATGAGTCTAAGTTATAACGTGTTGGTTTTATAATTTGCGAATATAAAGCCATTGAGAGTAATAGTAATGTGTTGGTTAATAGGTTGGTTTTCATTTTTTAACTAATTGATTTTAGTTTTCAGGATTGTGAATTGTAATTGGTAAGCTGTAGGTAGTCTTTGTATACATGCCTCTGAATATTCCCGGAATCCAATTAGGAGCTTTTTTTAATACTCTTATTGCTTCTTCTCCTGTTCCATGACCAAGGTCATTTACTATTTTAATGTCAACAAGTTTTCCATCGGTATCAACATTAAAAAGTGCAATAAGTTTTGGTTTTTCACCTGGTTTAGCTTGAACTCCATTTGGAAGTCTATAATTTTTCCCTATGAATTGATAAAAAGCAGTCATGCCTTCTTTAAATTCTGGTTTTTTGAAAAGAACTTGGTAAGGATGTTCAATGTTATTGCTATCAATACTAACTCCATGAAGCAATTCTCCGTTTTCGTAAGTTTCTGTAAAAGTCGAATTTGTTTTGTTGTTTTTTCCTGTCCAAACTCCTTGTTTTCTACTGTTTCTTATTTCTCCTTTTTCGAATGTATCTCCATTAGTTTCTTCGTAAAATCCATTTCCGTCAATTACTTTTTGTTCATTGTTTTCGTTCCAATATTGAAGTATTTGGGTAACTGTTACTGAAGTTTTAGGGTCTGTTTTTATTGTTTTTTCTGATTTTTTATTCTGGTTTTTATACCATTCTACTTGTTGTCCGTTTATTCGGTTTTTACTGTATTGTGTTTCTCTTTTTTTATTCCCATTTTCGTAATAATCGATGCGAGGTCCTTCAAATATAGGTTCTTCATATTTTGTTGAAATGGCTTTCATGCTTAATTTTCCAGAACGATAATATTCGGTAAAAATAAATAAGTTGGGTTGGTTTTTGTAGTTTTCTACTACTCTTATGTATTTGTAGTCCTTTTTAGTTGTTGGGTAATGTAAGGAATCTAAGTTGTAACGTGTTGGTTCAATGATTTGCGAATATGAAGCAATTGAGAGTAATATTAATGTGGTGGTTAGTAGGTTGGTTTTCATTTTTTAATGTAATTTTTTTCAAATATAATGAAATATACTACAGTATTGTATTACATTTGTGAAATTTATTTTAATGAAAATCATTGTTGAAATTTGCATAAATTTGAAAAAATAAAAGTTTGAAAATATACCTTATTCTATACCGCCCTTTTTTGATTTTCTTGGCTAAATTTTTCTTGACTTATTTGGTTTTGGGTTTAATTTATCAGGCTTATTTGATGCGTTTTGATCACGATGCTGTTGATTCTATTACTCAATTTGTGTCTAGAAATACAGCGCAACTTCTTACTTCTTTTGATGTTGATTTTTATGTGAATGAAATACCAAATACGGCTAATATTCTGTTGTATTATAATGGGCAGGCTGTTGCTAGAATGATTGAAGGTTGTAATGCTGTAAGTGTGATTATTCTGTTTATTTCGTTTGTAGTTGCTTTTTCGGGGAGATTAAAAACAACATTGGTTTTTATACTGGGTGGAAGTATTTTAATTTATATCCTTAATGTAATTCGTATTGCTTTGCTTTGTTTGGCCTTGTATTGGTTTCCTGAACAACAATCGTTTTTGCATCAAATTGTTTTTCCGTTGTTTATTTATGGTGTGGTTTTTATTTTATGGGTGATTTGGGTTAATAAATTTTCATTGTATGCTAAATAAGATTTATTCTCAGGGTTTGAAATTAGTTATTGCAGCGGGGTTGCTGCTTTGTTTTGTTTTGATCCGTTTTTTTGAAACTACATTGTTTTACGATCCTTTTTTGGCTTATTTTAAGGGTGATTTTAACCAAATGCCTCTGCCTGCTTTTGAAACTTTTCGCTTGGTTTTAAATCTGTTGTTTCGATATGGATTGAATATGTTGATTTCTTTAGGGTTGATTTATTTGATTTTTAAAGATAGAATTATGATTCAATTCTCCATTTTTTTATACTTAATTGCTTTTCTGGTACTGATTATTTCCTTCTTTTTAGTGATTCATTTTTATGGTTCAACTAATAATTTTTTACTGTTTTATATTCGAAGATTTTTGATACAACCTATTTTTGTTTTGCTATTTATTCCAGGATTTTATTATCAAAAGCTGAGGAAATAGTTTTTTATAAAATTATGGTCTGCCATTATTTATCACTTTCCTTTAATTAATAGAAGTTTTAAATAATGGCAGACCATTTTAGGTGAAATTGATTCTGTTATTTTAATTTTTTGCTGTCCAAAAACGTCTCAAATCCAAGGTGTAGGGGTATTCAGGATTGATAAGTTCAATTGGGGTATCAGGTCTTAAATCCGATTTGGATTCGACTAAAAACCGTGAAGTAGCCGTACTGATAGCAGAAGATTCTTTATCTTGTTCCTTTTCTTTTTCCTCAATTGCTGAAGAAGGTGTATGACCAAAACCCCAAAAACGACTCATTTTTCTGGATTCTGCTTCAAAGCTATTTACAGGATAAGTATCAAAACTACGTCCTCCTGGATGGGTTACAAAGTAGGTGCATCCACCAATTACTTTATTGTTCCAAGTATCTACTAAGTCAAAAACTAGTGGTACATCAACTCCAATATTAGGATGCAATGCAGATGGTGGATTCCAAGATTTGTACCGAATTCCAGCAACGTATTCTCCTTTTGTTCCCGTATTTCGTAATGGAATTCTACATCCTTTGCACAATAAAATATGACGATCAGGGACAATTCCAGAAACCTTTACTTGCAATCGCTCTAAAGACGAATCTACAAATCGAGAAGTTCCAGAGCTGGAAAGTTCTTCTCCTAGTACATGCCAAGGTTCTATTCCTAGCCTTATTTCTAACTGAATATTGTCAATAGTTACGCTTCCATGATGTGGGTATCGGAATTCAAAAAATGGGTCAAACCATGAAATATCAAAATTATAACCAGCATCTTTTAAATCATTAACCACATCAATCATATCCAAATAAGCAAAATGAGGCAATAAAAATTTATCATGCAATTCGGTTCCCCAACGGATGAGTTTTTTCTCGTAAGGATTCTTCCAAAATTTAGCTACTAAAGCGCGAACGAGTAAATTTTGTACTAAATTCATGTGTTTGTGCGGTGGCATATCAAAAGCTCGGAGTTCTAAAATCCCAAGTCTTCCTGTGGATGAATCTGGCGAATACAATTTATCAATGCAAAATTCGGTTCGGTGCGTATTTCCAGTAATATCGGTTAATAGGTTTCTAAAAATTCTATCTACCATCCAAAAAGGCACTTCTTTATCCTTTGGAATCTGTTCAAAGGCAATTTCCATTTCGTACAACCGTTCATCCCTACCTTCATCAATGCGTGGTGCTTGGCTAGTTGGGCCAATAAAAGGACCTGCAAATAAATAACTTAAAACAGGATGATGTTGCCAGTAAGTGATAAGACTTCGCAATAAATCAGGTCTTCTTAATAACGGACTGTCTTCGGGTTTTTCGGCTCCAAGGGTTACGTGATTTCCTCCACCAGTTCCTGTATGTCTACCATCAACCATAAACTTATCAGTTCCTAATCGCGATAAAAAAGCCTCTTCATACAAGGCTGTTGTGTTATCAACAATTTCTTGCCATGTTTTGGCAGGATGCACATTTACTTCAATGACACCAGGATCTGGAGTCACCATCATCTTTTCTACCCTGTAATCCGTTTTAGGTTGGTAACCTTCAATTCGTACTGGCATTTGTAGCAACTCTGCGGTATTTTCTATAGAAGTAATTAAATCTACGTAATCCTCTAAATAGTCTGTTGGCGGAAGAAAAACATATAAGATGCCGTCACGTTCTTCAATACACATGGCAGTAATAAAGGTATCAACCTCAAATAATAAAGGATCTTTTTCTTTGTCCTCGGTTTCTTTTTTAGTTAAAATCCTTTTAGCTGCTTCGAATAATTTTGAAATAGTTCCGTAGCGTTTTTTTACTTTTTCGTTGTAGTCGCCTAAGGCAGGTAAATCTTCAAATAGACTTCGGTCAACAACAGTCTCTCTTTTGTTTTTTGAAACTTTAGGTAATGAATCTAATGGTAATCGCAATCCTATTGGAGAATTCCCAGGTATCAAAAAGCAGTTTCCTCTTCTGAATTCCCAAGCACAACTTTCCCAATTATCTTCTACATGATTTTTTCGGATAGGTAATACAAATCCAGATGGATTGTTTAATCCTTTTTCTAAAGTCTTAGCGAGATTGTGTCTTTGTATGGAGTCTTTTAAATTTACTTTTAAAGGATCTAAATTTATGGGTAGTTTACCTTCTTCTAAAGCCCAATAAATAGGATCTTCATAGGTAGGAGTAATATTTTTAGTATCAATTCCTAAGTATTTAGTAAGCTCAGTGGTGAATTTTTCGGCATCATGAAAAGTGAATTTAGTTTCACCTTCTTTGGCTACTAAAGCATCGTTTTTCCATAAAGGCATTCCATCTTTTCTCCAGTATAAGGCATATTGCCAACGTGGAAATAATTCTCCAGGATACCATTTTCCTTGTCCAAAATGCAACAATCCTCCGTGCGCAAATCGTTGTTTTAAACGAAGTGCTAGGTCATAAGCTAATTTCCGTTTTAGTGGTCCATCGGCAGTGGTGTTCCATTCGGGAGATTCGTAATCATCAATGGAAACAAAAGTTGGTTCTCCACCCATAGTCAAACGGACATCGCCATCCACTAAATCTTTTTCGACCACATTACCTACTTTCATGATGTCTTCCCATTGCTTCTCTGAGTACGGTTTTGTAACTCTTGGATCTTCATGAATACGGCTAACAATATTTTCAAATTCAAAGCTGACTTCACATTTTTCAGTGGCTCCAGTTACAGGAGCGGCACTTTTATAATGTGGAGTGCAACATAACGGAATATGTCCTTCGCTTGCAAATAATCCAGAAGTTGGGTCTAATCCAATCCAACCTGCTCCAGGTAAATAAACTTCAACCCAAGCATGCAAATCGGTAAAATCATTTTCTGGACCCGATGGACCATCAAGCGATTTAATATCGGGAGCTAGTTGTACAATGTAACCAGAAACAAATCGGGCGGCTAATCTAAAATGACGTAAAACGTGGATTAACAACCAAGCAAAATCTCTACAAGAACCACTTTTTATTCTTAAAGTTTCTTCGGGTGTTTGTACGCCCGTTTCCATTCGGACATTGTATTTTAGTGTTTTATATATTTCTTGGTTTAAGTAAACTAAAAAATCATTGGTTTTTACCGATTTGTTTAAAGCAATATTCTCAATGAATTTTAGAAATATAGGACTCTCTTCGCTTAGTTCTAAATAAGGTACTAATTCTTGTTGCAGAATTGTATCATAAGTAAAAGGAAATTCTTCGGCGTATTCTTCTACAAAGAAATCAAATGGATTAATGACTTGTAGTTTAGCAATTACTTCTACTTCTACTTTTAATTCTTGAATTTTTTCTGGAAAAACAATTCGGGCTTGGTAATTTCCAAAAGGATCTTGTTGCCAATTGATGAAATGATTTTCAGGGCTAATTTTAAAGGAATAACCTTCAATTGCCGTTCTGGAATGTGCCGCAGGGCGAAGTCTAAAAACATGAGGAAATAATTTAACGCTTCGGTCAAATTTATACGTTGTCTTGTGTGAAATGGCAATTTTTACAGACATAATATCGGGTTTTTAGTTTCTAAATTGAAATAAAAATACGGTATTAATGTTGTTAAATGATTAAAAAAAAACCATGTGAAATAAGAAATAACAGAATGATAATTTAGGCGGATGAAATTGCGTATTGTGTAAAATTAAGGATGCTTTAATAGGAAATAAAAAATTTCTCTGATGCCTGAAATGCTTCAGAATCATTATTTAAGG
>NCET01000141.1:0-6815 GCA_002280815.1 Flavobacteriales bacterium 32-34-25
GAAATCATATTCATGAATCCAGAGGCCATATCTCGAGCACCAATTTGTAGCGGAATAAGTAAATTACTAAAAGTACCACTTAATCCTGCGGTAAGTACAAAGAAAACCATTATGGTTCCGTGAATAGTCACTAATGCTAGATAAACATCATTAGCCATTACTCCTTCTGGAGCAAATTTATCACCTAATAAAACATTGAATATTTTAAAAGATTCTTCTGGCCATGCTAATTGCATTCTAAAAAGCAAAGACATACTGATACCAATAACCCCCATAATAATACCTGTAATAAGGTATTGTTTAGCAATCATTTTATGATCAATACTAAAGATGTATTTAGTAATGAATGTCTCTTTATGGTGGTGTTCGTGTTCGTGATCGTGAGCGTGATCGTGACCTTCTGCTGACATATATTATACTTTAAATTTTCTTAATAAATTATTTCACAGCAACTTTTTCAGCTGCTACTGTATCAATTGGTTTAACTTCACCTTCAGTCGCTGCAGCATCTTCTGCAGGTTGTTCTAATGAAGCTTTTACTTGACTAACAAGTGTTGCTTGATTAGCTAACCATTTTTTATAATCTTCAGGAGTATCAACTATAATTTTCATTTGCATGTTATAGTGAGAAGCTCCACAAATTTTATTACAAAGCAACAAATAGTCAAAAGTATAAGGATCTAAACCTGGTTGTCCTTTAGCAATTAACTCAGCGCTTTTCTTAGCTCTTAATTCGTTAATATGAGCTACTTTCTCAATCATATAAGACATCTCTCTGTATTCAGCTGTAGTATAAATTGGAGTAAAAGCAAACTCAGTAACCATACCTGGAACACAGTTCATTTGAGCTCTAAAGTGTGGAAAATAAGCAGAGTGCAAAACGTCTTGAGAACGGAATTTGAAATGAACTTTTTTGCCTTTAGGAATATGTAATTCACTAACAACAATATCATCTTGAGCATTTGGATCAGCAAGATCAACTCCTAATGTATTTACACCTTCAATGTAACGCACATTTGCTTTTCCTAAAACATTATCTTCTCCAGCAATTCTAGCTGTCCACTTAAATTGTTGAGCATATAATTCTACCACTACAGTATCTTCATCTTCATCAACAAACATAATGTTAGTCCAAGCATACAATCCATAAAGAATTAAACCAGCTAAAACCACAGCAGGAATTATACTCCATAATGCCTCTAATTTATTATTATCAGCAAAATATAATGCTTTTTGACCTTCTTTACCTTTGTATTTAAAAGCAAAATAGTATAATAAAACTTGAGTAATTGCCTGAACAACAAAAATTAAAACCCAAGTAATATTCATCAAATAATCTACTTGTCCTCCATGAGCCGAAGCTGGAGTATGAAGAGGTAAATTACCCCAAGCAAGCAAACCATATATTGTAAAAACATATAAGAATGCTAAAAATCCAAACATCAAATACCCTTGTATATTATTGTCTTTATCAGTAGCCACTTGAGAACTATCTGACACAGAACCTACTTGAGTAAGGTCGAATATTTTAGTCAATTGCCATAAAGCAACAGCTAATAAAACTAAAACTATAATTACCAACAAACTTGTCATCTGTTTATCTCTTTAAAAATTAATAATGAAAATGTTTACTTTCTTCGATATAAGGATTTCTTTTTGCTAATAAAGGAACTTTAGTTAATGCTGTGAATACAGTAAAAATAAACAACCCAAGGAAGAAAAGAACTGATGAGATTTCAGAAACACCAATGAACCATTGATCACCAACTGTTGCAGGCATAATCATATTGAAGAAATCCACATAATGACCTAATAAAATAACAGTTCCAGCCATTACAATTACCCATGAAATTCTTTTGAAATCAGTATTTAAAAGGATTAACAATGGGAAAACAAAATTCATAACAACAGCACCAAAGAAAGGTAAGTTATATAATTCTATTCTTGTAATGAAATAAGTGATTTCTTCAGGAATATTAGCATACCAAATCAACATAAATTGAGAAAACCATAAGTATGTCCAAAAGATACTGATACCGAACATAAATTTAGCTAAATCATGAATATGACTTGTATTTACATATTCTAAATATCCTTTAGATTTTAAATAAATAGTTACCATAGCAATCAATGTAATACCACTTACAAAGAAACTTGCAAATACATACCATCCAAATAATGTAGAGAACCAGTGAGGATCAAATGACATAATCCAGTCCCAAGACATAATAGACTCAGAAACGATAAAGAATACTAAGAAACCAGCTGATATATTAAAGTTCTTTTTGTAAAAACTATTATCATTAGAATCATCTTGTGCTAAACAGTTTTTTCTTGAAAAGTGACGGTAAACATTCCATCCAATTAAGAAAATAGCTGCTCTAACAATCCAAAAACCAAAATTTAAATAACCTGCTTTACCAGCAACTAATTTATCAAAATTAGGGCTTGATGGATCAGTAATCCCTTCAGCCATCCATGGAAATAAATGGTTAAAATGCAGACCACATAAAACTAATAATACAAAAAACAAAACTGAACCTATAGGAAGGTAAGCAGTTATTCCTTGCATAACTCTAAACAAAACCGGAGACCATCCTGCTACTGCTACTTGTTGAATAGCATAGAAAACTAATGTTCCCATAGTTATTAACAAAAAGAAAATACAAGCAACATATAAAGCAGCCCATGGTTTATTTTGTAATTGGTGTAAAACGTGAGTTAAATGCTCTTCGTGTTCTGCATGTGCATCAGCTTCTCCTTCAGCAGCATGTTTTGCTGTTGCATGAGTTTCGCCATGCGCAGCAGCTTTAGCTTCTTCATGAGCAGGTTGCACTTCTTCATGTGCTGGTTGACCTTCTCCATGAGCAGCTGCTTGTCCTTCTTCGTGAACTGCTTCAGCCTCTGCATGAGTAGCAGCTTGAACTTCTTCATGAGCTGGCTTAGCTTCTTCATGATGTGCTTCTCCGTGACCACCACCGTGAGATGCTGCGGAAAGGATATTCTCAACTTCATGAATATCTTTAGGTGCGTTAAAAAAACCATAACCTATTCCTAATATACCAACGGCCATTAAGATAAAAGAAAAAGTTTTTAATTTACTTGAAAATGTATACATATCTATTACGATCAGTTTGTTCAACAATTATAATTGGCTTCTAAGCTTTAGAACGTAGTCAGCAACTAACCAACGCTCATGAGTACTTAATTGATTTGCATGAGAACCCATCGCATTTAAACCATACGTCTCAACATGAAAAATACTTCCTTCAGTGATTTCTCTGTCTTTATAACTCGGAACTCCAAGAAATTTTTCTCTCTCAACTAATTTTCCTTTACCATTACCAGATGCACCATGACAACTGATACAATAGATTTCATAAAGTTCTTTTCCTTTTTCAGAATTTCTATCTAATGAATCTAGTGGAGATTTTAAATTAGCTTTAGCTAATTCATATCCAGCTGTAGAATTTTCATATTCATAAGGTTCAAAACCTCTATTAATACTACCTTGAGCAGGAAGTTGACCTTCTTGACCATTAGCAAAAGCTTTAGATTCTGAATAAGTTTCATAGCCTACTGACTCATACATATTTGGAAAATACTGATAATTCGGCGCTTTATCATTATGGCATGAAGCTACTAACATAGTAATGCCTAACAATACTGTTATTTTATATACCCTTTTCATATCTAAATTAATTCTTTTCTATTACTTTAACTTCTACAGCACCTGTATTTTTGAAAAAAGAAACCAATTCTTCTTCATTATCTTTAATAGCAATTTCCATTAAGAAATGATCATCTGTAGTTCTAACATCTGGATTTTCAGCTTTCTTAAAAGGCCACAACTTACTTCTCATGTAAAAAGTAATTACCATTAAGTGAGCAGCAAAGAATACAGTCATCTCAAACATAATTGGTACGAAAGCCGGCATATTTTGAATATAACTAAAACTTGGTTTTCCTCCAATATCTTGAGGCCAATCATGAATCATAATATAACTCATCATGAAAGTTGCAAAAGAAATACCAACACATCCATACAAAAAGGCGCAAATTGCTAATCTTGATGGTGCTATTCCCATAGCTTTATCCAAACCGTGTACTGGGAATGGAGTAAAAACATCTTCAATATGATGATGTGCAGCTCTGGTTTTCTTAACCGCATTCATCAATACATCATCGTCATTATAAATGGCGTATATTACTTTATTACTACTCATGGTGTGAATCTTTATTTGCTTCTCTTTCTCTTATGTAATTATCTCCTGTTGCTTTTAATATTGTTTTAACCTCTGCCTGTGCAATTACTGGGAAAGTTCTAGAATACAATAAAAATAATACAAAGAAGAAACCTATTGTTCCAATGAAAATTCCAATATCAACAAATGTTGGTGAGAACATCGTCCAAGAAGATGGAAGGTAATCTCTATGTAGAGAAGTTACAATAATTACAAATCTCTCAAACCACATTCCGATGTTTACAACAATCGAAATTACAAATGAAAACATAATACTTGTTCTTAGTTTTTTGAACCACATAAATTGTGGAGAGAAAACGTTACAAGTCATCATTGCCCAATATGCCCACCAGTAAGGCCCAGTAGCTCTGTTCAAGAATGCATATTGCTCATACTCTACACCTGAATACCAAGCTACAAATAACTCAGTGATATAAGCAACACCTACGATAGAACCAGTAATCATGATAATAAGGTTCATCAATTCGATGTGTTGTAAAGTAATGTAAGCTTCTAGATTAGATACTTTTCTCATAATGATAAGCAAAGTGTTCACCATTGCAAATCCAGAGAAAACCGCTCCAGCAACGAAGTAAGGAGGGAAAATTGTAGTATGCCATCCTGGAATTACAGAAGTAGCAAAGTCCATAGATACAATTGTGTGTACAGAAAGTACAAGAGGAGTTGCTAAACCAGCAAGTACTAAAGATACTTCTTCAAAACGTTGCCAATCTTTTACTCTACCGCTCCATCCAAAACTTAAGATAGAATATACTCTTTTATTAAATGGAGTTATTGCTCTATCTCTAAGCATTGCAAAGTCAGGTAATAAACCAGTCCACCAGAAAACTAACGATACTGATAAATACGTTGAGATTGCAAATACGTCCCAAAGCAATGGTGAGTTAAAGTTAACCCATAATGAACCAAATTGATTTGGAATTGGCAATACCCAGTAAGCTAACCAAGGACGTCCCATGTGAATAATTGGAAACAAACCTGCTTGTATTACTGAAAATATTGTCATTGCTTCTGCCGAACGGTTAATTGCCATTCTCCATCTTTGACGGAATAACAATAATACTGCAGAAATTAAGGTTCCAGCGTGACCGATACCAACCCACCAAACGAAGTTAGTGATATCCCAAGCCCAACCAACTGTTTTATTTAATCCCCATGTTCCAATACCAGTAGACACGGTATAAACTATACATCCTATTCCCCAAAGAAAGGCTGTTAAAGCGATTGTAAATACAATCCACCAATGTTTATTCGCAACACCTTCAACAGGCGCTGCTACATCTACTGTTACGTCGTGATAAGTTTTATCACCTATAACTAAAGGCTTTCTAATACTAGAGTCGTATATATGAGACATATTCCTTTATATTGATTTTAAATTTATTTCTAAGTGTTTCTAACTTTTACGTGATAAACCACATTTGGTTTTGTTCCTACATGCTCTAATAAGTGATAAGATCTTTCGTCAGCAGCTAATTTAGCAACTTTACTTCCCTTATCATTTACATCTCCAAAAATCATTGCTCCACTAGAACAAGCAGCTGAACATGCCGTTTGAAACTCACCATCAACAATTTCTCTTCCTTCTTTTTTAGCATTTAAAATTGTAGCCTGTGTCATTTGGATACACATAGAACATTTTTCCATAACTCCACGAGAACGAACGTTAACATCTGGATTTAATACCATACGTCCTAAATCGTCATTCATGTGATAATCAAACTCGCTATTTTTATTGTACAAGAACCAGTTAAAACGACGTACTTTATAAGGACAGTTGTTAGCACAGTAACGAGTACCAACACATCTGTTGTATGCCATGTGGTTTTGACCTTGACGACCATGAGAAGTAGCAGCAACCGGACAAACTGTTTCACAAGGTGCGTGGTTACAGTGTTGACACATTACTGGTTGGAAAGCAACCTGAGGATTATCTCCTGCTTTTTCCATTTCATTAAATGTAGACAATGAACTAGACAATCCAGCAATACCTTCTTTTCTTTCATTATCTCCTTCAAAAGTACTTTCAGAAGAATAGTATCTATCGATACGCAACCAGTGCATATCACGACTTCTTCTTACTTCTGATTTTCCTACTACAGGAACGTTGTTTTCAGCGTGACAAGCAATAACACATGCGCCACAACCAGTACAAGCATTTAAATCGATAGAAAGATTAAAGTGGTGACCTACTGAACGATCAAATGATTCCCATAAATCTACAGAAGTAGCTTCAACTTCTTGGTGATCTAAAGATACTTTTGGAGTTTCGTTCCAAATTTTAGAATCCTGAGTATTAAAGATTTCTAATGAAGTTTCTTTAATAATATCACCTCTACCCATTAATGTTTTTTGACCTTGAACACAAGCAAACTCGTGTTCTCCGCCAGCTTCAACTAATTCAACGGATTGAACATCGTTAAAACCTTTATATAAAGCGTAAGCATTAATACCTACTTGCATTTCTTCTTTCAAAGCTGCTTTACGACCGTATCCTAAAGCTAAACCTACTGTTCCAACAGCTTGACCTGGCTGAACAATAACTGGTAC
>NCET01000141.1:6850-18147 GCA_002280815.1 Flavobacteriales bacterium 32-34-25
CCAGTTTTAGTATACAATACTAATTCTAATCCTCCTGCAACTTTAGATTTTGCCAATGCAGCAGCTGCAGAAGCATAATCAGCAGTTCCACCAGATAATGCCTGAGGAGCTCCTACATAAACACCATCATGTAATACTTTATTCCAAGTAGAACCTGCAGTAAATGATGAAGAATATGCTTTTAAATAATCGTAGTAAGTTCCAGTAAGACCATTAAGAGACATCAAAACATCTTGAAGTTGTTTAGTATCAAATAATGGACGGATTGTAGGTTGTGTTAAGCTGTAAGTTCCTTTAGTTAAAACTAAATCTCCCCAAGCTTCTAAGTAATGAGGCACTGGAGCAGCAATAGTTGCTATAGCAGCAGTCTCGTCTTCTTTTATAGATAAAGCTACAGAAGTTTTTACTTTTTTAAGACCTTCAACAAAAGAAGCTGAATCAGCCAAAGTATAAACTGGATTAACTCCACTCATAATCAAAGTATGAACGCTACCTGCTTTCATATCATTAACTAACTGAGCCACTTTTTCATCAGAACCTTTTCTTATTTGTCTTGCACCAACTAAAGTAAAAGCTTCACTTCCTAAAACTTGGTTGATAGCCAATACTAATAATTGTGCGTTTTTATCTTGGATACCAGAAACCAAAAGTCCTTTAGAACCTGCAGCTTTTAATTGCTGAGCGGCTTTAGTAACTTCTGCTTTAAATTCAGGCGCTAGGTTTACAGCAACTGCCGAACCTGTAATTACATTATATATATGTACTAATGCTTGTTTTTGATTTGCAACCGACATCGGTAAACGCTTATCAGCAGCAGCACCAGACAAAGTCATATTAGCTTCTAATTGGAAATGACGAGACATTTTTCCGTTTTTCGGAATTCTACCTTGTGCATATCCTGAATCATATCCTCCACCTTGCCAGTCTCCTAAGAAATCAGCTCCAACAGAAACAATAAGAGATGCTTTTGAGAAATCATAATCAACTAAAGCTCTTTCTCCGTAAACTGCTTCAAACGCATCCAAAGCTGCTGATGAAGAAACTGCATCATAAACTACATGCTTTCCGTTAGGATTTGCAGCAAGAAAATCAGCAATTAATTTCTCAGTAGATGGACTTGCTAAGGTATTTGTCAATAAAACTACTTGACCACCTTTAGCTTTTGCATCTGCAACACTTGATTTAATTTTAGAATTAACTGCAGACCAAGTAGAAGTTTTACCTTCTAATTTTGGTGCTTTCAAACGCATATTATCATACAATGACAATATTGAGGCATGAATTCTAGCATTTGCAGCAAATTTAGCTCCAGCAATAGTATTATTATCTATTTTAATAGGACGCCCTTCACGTGTTTTAACAAGTAGATTTGCAAAATCAAAACCGTCAAAAACAGAAGTTGCATAATAATCAGCTACTCCAGGAATGATTTGCTCCGGCTGTAATACATAAGGAATCGACTTGTTCACAGGACCTTCGCATGCTGCAAGTGTAGCTGCTGCAGTACTAAACCCAACGTACTTTAGAAAATCACGTCTTGAAGTTGAAGAAGATGATAAAGCATCAGCATTCCCTAAAAACTCATCCGTAGGAATAGCTTCAACAAACTCGTTATTTCTAAGCGCCTCAACAATAGAACCATTTTCTAGTTCCTCAACACTTTTCCAGTATTTTTTGTTTGATGACATTGTATATATATATTAAAATCTTAATAATTTGATTAATAGTGGCATTTTCCACATTCTAAACCTCCCATTTGTGCTTCAGTCAATTTCTCCACACCGTATTTCTTAGAAAGTTCTTCATGTATTTTAGTGTAATACCCATTTCCTTCCATTTTAACGTCAGTTTTTCTGTGGCAATCAATACACCAACCCATCGTTAATGGAGCAAATTGTTTTTGAATTTCATAAGTCTCAACAGGACCGTGACAAGTTTGACACTCAATTCCTCCTACAGTTACGTGTTGAGAGTGATTGAAATAAACAAAATCAGGTAAGTTATGAATACGAACCCATTTAACAGGCTGCGTTTTTCCAGTATAAGACTGAGTAGTTTTATCCCAACCTACTGCATCGTATAATTTTTGGATTTGTGCATCGTAGAATGCTTTGCTGTACTCAGGAGTAGCTGTAGTCTCAGCAACTTCAGAAATGTTTTTATGACAGTTCATACAAACATTCAAAGAAGGTATACCTGCATTTTTACTAACTCTGGCAGCAGAGTGACAGTATTTACAGTTGATCTCATTATCACCAGCGTGAATTTTATGAGAATAATGGATTGGCTGAATAGGAGCGTAATCTTGATCTACACCTACTTGCATAAAGTAACCGTAAACAAAATAACCACTAGCTAACAATAAGAAGATAGAAGCAACCAATACTAAAAATTGATTTTGAACGAAAGCTTTCCAGATCGGAGTACGCTTAGCTTTAGGAGCTACTTCAATACCATTTGCTTTTGCAACTTTTGTCAAAACATTATTAACCATTACCAGCATTACAACTAACACTACTAATACTAATGCCAAAACTCCTAAAATAACAGTATTAGAACTTCCGCCTTCAGTATTTGTCCCAGGAGGACTAGCAGCACCAGCTACTGCCGCAGCAGGTTCAGCTTTAGGCTCAGATGTATAGGCTATAATATTATCAATATCTTCTGTTGATAATTGAGGAAAAGAAGTCATTACTGATTTATTATTTTCTTCAAATAATTTAACAGCAGCGGCATCTCCTGACTTAATCATATCAGAACTATTATGAATCCACTTATAAAGCCATTCTGTATCGTGTTTTTCAGCAACTCCTCTAAGAGCAGGACCTGTTGACTTTGCATCAAGCTTATGACACGCAGCACAATTAGAATTAAAAAGCGCCTTACCTTTTACAGGATCACCACCAGCTGTAGCAGCTACTGGAGCCTCGGTTGCAGCTGCAGGAGCAGCATCTTGCGCAAATGAAGAGAAGGAAAAAGCCAGCATTAGTGCTAAACTTAAAAACATTTTCCTTGAGTTCGAATTATGGTTACCCACCTTTTTCATAAAGTATAATGATTATCTACTAAAAATTGGCACAATTTTTTATACTACAATTCCATATAAAAACGTCCCTTTATTTTAAACTTCGACAAAAATACGACTTAAGAACTATTCTCAAAACCCTAAAACAACTCAATTATCAATTTATATTTATTCTAAATAACTTTTTTATTTCACATTCAATGAATAAATATTAATTTTACTCAAAAATCTTCACATTATGAGAATTTTAACTATTCCAAATCACATTTTTCACATTGCCTTGCTTACAATTTGCAGCTTTAATTTAGCGGCACAGGAAGCAAAAATTAACATTCAGCAAAATCCTAAGTTTGAACAATTATTAAACGAAAAACGAAAAATAAACAGCTCAATAGCTGTAAATGAGCGATATAAAATTCAAGTTTTTAGCGGCGTTAGCGAAAAAGCAAAAAAGACCTTAAGCGACTGTAAACAAAATTTTACCGACCTAGACGGAACCATCGTATTTAACACCCCTAATTACAAAGTATGGATAGGTAATTTCAGAAACCGCATTGAAGCCGAACGAAATTTAGTGGAAATCAAAAAAATCTACCCAAACGCCTTTTTGATAAAACCTAAAAAATAAAATTTTAACACTATTTGTTATAAAAAAACGAGCCTAATAAAGCGTGAAATTGCTTTATTAGGCTCGTTTTTTGTTAGCTCTTTATTAGGCTCGTTTTTTGTTAGCTGTATCGTCTCAAAAGCCGAAAATTAAACTCACTTAAACATATTGATGTTACTGTCAAATAAAACTCAAAAACCTTATATTAAAATGTAGTGAATTACTAAAAAACAAAAACCATTTATTATAAAGTAACTTGTTAATATAACCGCATTAAAAACGCTACGATTTGTTTTCTAATTTAAGTAGATACTCGCCACAAGCAAGAACCAGAGTTAACGACAAACGAGAACAAGTAGGACTTTGAACAGCATTAAAAAGAGAAAATTTCATAGACATCCAAAACGGGTTTATTTATTAATTTCTATAATTTCAGTTTTATATTGTGGCGTATATAAAATGTATTTTGGATTCAAATTACTTACTGTAGGAAGCATAATAATTGTATCAAAATAGTTGAATTTATTTAATTCTTCTATTTTTTCAAAAGTCATCAGTTTTTCAAATTCCCCAAACGTTATGTTAGGTTCATTTTTAAAAACATGATAAAAAAACTCAGGAACACCAGAAGAAGGAGAATTATAAAAATTATTTTTGTTTACAAAGGCACTATCATTTTCCTTTAAATTATTAAATTCTGAATACGAATAAGGCTTTGTTAACTTACCATCTTCAGTTAAATTAACAATATAAATACTTTCAAGAGGGCCTGATAATTTTTTAATTATAAAAGGATTATTAAAATAATCTATTAATTTATAACTTGCTTTACCAAGCATAAATTCACTTCCTATTTGATCTAAACTAATTTCTATTTTGTCATAATTGGTCAAGAATTCCATCTCATATTTGATGGTCCCTTTAAAATTAACTAATTCAGCATCGTGAATAGTGTCTTTACTAAACATTCTAGTATAAATAATTTTTTTAGAACTATACTCTTTAGTGACGTAACTTAATTTTAAAGGATTATTGAATTCATCTACTAAATCAGAGGATATATTTTTAATGTCTATTTGGTTATGATACAGTTCCCGAAATTTATAATTGTTTAAATCTTCAAAAAAATCGGGCAAATTAACCGTAAGCTTTAAATCAGAAAAACCAGAAGTGTTAGAATTTTTTATAATTTCTAATTTTAATGATTTTTTTATATAGTCTAAATAGTCTTTAATTTTATTCTCATCAATAGTCTTAAAAAAATAATCAGTTTCATTGAAATCTACTTTATAAAACACATAATCTTTTTTTTTGAATGTTTCTGAATAATGCAAATAAGCACGTTTCGCAACTGCTTTTCTATTTTCCTCCGATTTATTTTGAGCTTTTAAATAATTAGAAAAAACAGAAAGTATAATTAAAAATGATAATTTAATTTTCATTATATATTTTTTCATTTATAGTTAATTGCCATTTCGTATCGCATATTTTTCTTCCAAATATACCAAAAAAAACCAGTTTTAATTGTAGAATTATTTGTCGTACAATGAATTATTGCTCTAAGCAAATTCTCCTAGCCCTGACAGCAGTGAAAAGCCTTTGCAGATTGAAAACTACTTTTTCTGGTGGCGACAGAGCGACCAACGGAAGCTCCTGCCAGCACCTAGAAAAAGAGTTTAAAAGCAAGAAGCTTGCAACGAATGGCGGGATTGGCTCCTTATTATTTTTAAGATTTAGCTAATCGCAATTATAGGCTTCGACAAGCTCAGCCTGACACAACATTCTAAACACCTATTTAAATACAAAAAATCCCGATTGCTCGGGATTTTCTTATAAAATTATATTTGAAATACTATTTCAATTTTTTCTTAATTGCTACTTCATGGTAAGCTTCAATAACATCTCTTTCTTCAATGTCATTGAATCCTTTTACTTGGATACCACAATCATAACCTTTAGCAACTTCTTTAACATCGTCTTTGAAACGTTTCAATGCAATTAACTCACCTTCGTGAATTACTACGCCATCTCTAATGATTCTGATTTTACCATTTCTGGTAATCTTACCATCCATAACCATACATCCTGCAATAGTTCCCACTTTAGAAATTTTGAATAACTCTCTAATTTCAGCAGTTCCTAATACTTCCTCTTTCATTTCTGGAGCAAGCATTCCTTCCATTGCATCTTTCAAGTCGTCAATTGCCGCGTAGATAATTGAGTAGTAACGGATATCGATTTCTTCTTTATCAGCCAGTTGTCTTGCATTTCCAGCAGGACGAACGTTAAATCCGATAATGATCGCATCAGAAGCAGAAGCCAACATAACGTCAGTTTCAGTAATCGCTCCAACACCTTTATGGATAATATTAATTTGAATTTCCTCAGTAGACAATTTAGAGAACGAATCAGATAATGCTTCAACAGAACCATCCACATCTCCTTTAAGGATTACGTTTAATTCTTTAAATTGACCTAATGCAATACGACGACCAATTTCGTCAAGCGTAATATGACGTTGTGTACGTACTGATTGTTCACGCATTAATTGAGAACGTTTAGCAGCAATTTGTTTTGCTTCTTTTTCGTCTTCAAAAACATTGAATTTATCCCCTGCAGTTGCTGCACCATCCAGACCTAAAATAGATACTGGTGTTGAAGGTCCTGCTACAGTTACAATATTACCACGTTCATCATGCATGGCTTTAATTTTACCATGATGCTTACCTGCTAATAAATAATCTCCAATTTTCAATGTTCCGTGTTGTACTAAGATAGTTGAAACATATCCTTTTCCTTTATCCAAGAATGCTTCTACAACTGTACCTTGAGCAGCTTTATTTGGATTTGATTTCAAATCTAAAATTTCAGCTTCTAATAATACTTTCTCTAATAAGTCTTTTACACCTGTTCCAATTTTTGCAGAAATATCATGAGATTGGATTTTTCCACCCCAGTCTTCTACCAATAAATTCATACCTGCCAAACGCTCTTTGATTTTCTCAACATTCGCATTTGGTTTATCAATTTTATTGATGGCAAATATAATTGGCACTCCCGCAGCTTGTGCGTGAGAAATAGCCTCTTTAGTTTGCGGCATGATATCATCATCCGCAGCTACAACAATAATTGCAATATCAGTAACCTGAGCTCCACGTGCACGCATTGCGGTAAACGCCTCGTGACCTGGTGTATCTAAGAAAGCGATTTTTTGACCATTGTCTAAAGTTACTCCATAAGCACCAATGTGCTGTGTAATACCTCCAGATTCTCCAGCAATTACGTTTTCTTTACGAATATAATCTAGTAAAGAGGTTTTACCGTGATCGACGTGACCCATTACGGTAACAATCGGTGCTCTTACTACTAAATCTTCTTCTTTATCTTCAATTACCTCGATAGCTTCTTCGATATCTACAGTAATAAATTCAACATCATAACCAAATTCGTCAGCAACAATAGTTAATGTTTCCGCATCCAAACGTTGGTTTTGCGTAACCATGATACCAAGAGACATACAAGTTCCAATTACTTTATTAATTTGAACATCCATCATGATAGCAATTTCACCTACAGTAACAAATTCAGTAACCTTAATAGTTTTACTTCCTTCGTCTAAAGCTCTTTGCTCATCGTCTGATTTTTGACGGTGCGTATCTCTTTTGTCTCTTCTATATTTAGCAGCCTTAGATTTTCCTCCTTTTTTACCTTGAAGTTTTTCTAAAGTTTCTCTAATTTGATTTTTAACTTCCTCTTCTGTTGGCTCAACTTTAGCCACAATAGCAGGACGATTTCCTTTTACAAATCCAGGTCTAGCACCTCTGTTAGCGTTAAATCCTCCGCCACCAGCTGCATTAGGAGTAATTTTGTTTGGATTAGGAGTTCCAGGAGGTCTTGGTGTGCTTGGCGTATTAGGAGTACCCGGTTTAGGAGCAATTCTTTTACGTTTGTTTTTATTAGCATTTGCACCAGCAGCTCCAGGAGCACCTGGTTTATTAGGAGTGATTTTTGGATCCTCTTTTTTCTTTTTAGGCTTATTGAATTGGCTTCTTCAGCTGGCGCTTCATCAGTTTTAGCAACTTCTTCCGTTTTCTTAACCGCTTCTTTTTCTTTAGCTACAGGAGCTACAGCAGGAGCTGGTTTTTCTTCTTTTGCTACTTCTTTCACAACTTCTTTCTTAGGTGCTGTATTTTCAACAACAGGCTTAGAAACTTCAGCTACAACAGGTTTTTCTTCTTTTTTGTCTGATTCGGTTTTCTCTGGAGAGCTAATTTTAGCAGCCGGTTTTTCTTCGACAACTTCAGGCTTAGGAGCAACTACTTTTTCCTCAACTGCTGGAGGAGGTGTAGCTTTTGAAGGATTCAAATCTATTTTTCCAACTTGAACAGGTCCTGAAATTACAGCTCTCGCTTTAATTACTTCCTGTTGTTGTCTTTGCAATTCTTCGTCTTGCTTACGTTTATCTTCTACTTCTTTATCACGCTCAATACGTAAAGCCTCTTTTTCTTTTCTCTTCTCTTCGCTTACTTCTTTCGAAGCCTCTTTTTTCCCTCTGTCACCCGCAAACTGACCGCACAAGACTTCATATTCCCTATCAGATATTTTCGCGTTTGGATTTGCATCAATAGCAATCCCCTTATCTTTAAGATAATCCACGGCTCTATCTAACGAAATATTCAATTCCCTTAAAACTTTGTTTATTCTTATTACTCTCTCTTCAGACATATAACCTTTTTATTATTACCTATTTCGTTGTGTTGTTAGAAGCATAGAACTAACTATCGAACTCTTCTTTCAATATTTTCATTACATCTAGAATTGTTTCTTCTTCTAAATCTGTTCTTCTTACTAAGTCATCTACATCATGCTTCAAGATACTTTTTGCAGTATCTAAACCAATTTTTGCAAATTCTTCTATAATCCACTCTTCAATTTCATCCGAGAATTCTGTCAATTCAACATCATCCTCATCTGCAGTTGCTCCAGCAATATCGCCTTCTCTAATAACATCTAATTCATAACCAGTTAATAAACCAGCTAATTTAATGTTATGCCCTCCTCTACCAATTGCTTTTGAAACTTCTTCTAATTTCAAGAATACATCAGCTCTTTTTGCTTCTTCGTTAATTTTAATCGAAGAAACCTTAGCAGGGCTCAAAGCTCTTGTTATAAACAACTGAATGTTACTTGTATAATTGATAACATCAATATTTTCATTCCCTAACTCACGAACAATTCCGTGAATACGAGATCCTTTCATTCCCACACAAGCTCCTACTGGATCAATTCTATCATCATAAGAATCTACAGCTACTTTTGCTTTTTCACCTGGAATTCTTACTACTTTTTTAATGGTAATCAAACCGTCAAAAACCTCTGGAATTTCTTGTTCAAACAATTTTTCTAAGAACTTTTCAGAAGTTCTAGACATAATAATTTGAGGTTTATTTCCTTTTAGTTCCACGCTTTCAATAATCCCACGTACGTTATCTCCTTTACGGAAAAAGTCAGATGGAATTTGTTTTTCTTTTGGAAGCACAATTTCATTTCCTTCATCATCCACAAGAATTACAACTCTTGGTCTAACATGGTGTACTTCGGCGGTGTAAATATCGCCTATTAAATCTTTAAATTGCTTGTAAAGATTCGTGTTATCATGCTCGTGTATTTTTGAAATCAAGTTTTGACGCAAAGCTAAAATAGCTCTTCTTCCTAAATCAATCAATTTTACCTCTTCTGAAACTTCTTCACCAATTTCAAAATCCGCTTCAATCTTTCTAGCCTCTGTCAAAGTAATCTCTTCATTTTCGAAATCCAAATCTTCATCGGCAACGATTACTCTCCTTCTCCAAATTTCCATATCTCCTTTATCAGGATTGATAATGATATCGAAATTATCATCTGAACCGTATTTTTTCTTCAATGCATTTCTAAATACATCTTCTAAAATTGCCATAAGCGTTACACGATCAATAAGTTTATCATCCTTAAACTCTGAAAATGAATCGATTAATGCTAAATTTTCCATGCGAATTCTTTAAATTAAAATGTTACTGTAACAACTGCCTCTTTAATTTCTGTATAAGGTATTTGTTGTTCTTTCTGTACTGTTTCTTTTCCTTTTCCTACTTTTTTAGGCTCTCTTGCTTTCCAAGACAAAATTATGAAATCTTCATTAGCATCAACTAATTCAGCTTCAATTTTTTCAGTATTTGTAGTCACTATCAAAGTTCTACCAATGTTTTTTATATACTGACGAACCAATTTTAATGGAGAACCAACCCCTACTGAAGCTACTTCAAGTGAAAAATCCTGCTCTTCTCTATCTAAATTGCTTTCCACTGCACGACTCACATCGATACAATCCTGCAAAACCACTCCATTATCATCGTCCAAAGTTACAATTACCTTAAACGCATCAGTAATAGTCAAATCAATCAAAAAAAGCGAAGGTCTATCTTCAAGAGCTTCCTGCAATAATGTATTTACTTTTTCTTTAAATGTCATATTTTTTATAAAAAGAGGGGACATTTAGTCCCCTCATTATCTAGATTTTAATAAATAACGGCACAAATATAGTGTTTATTTTTATAATCCAAAAATAATTGATTGCTGTAAAATTATTCCTTACCTTTATTATCACAACAAAATACAATCCTAAACCACCTCCCAAACCCTAAAGCCATGAAAAAAATACTAGTACCTACCGATTTTTCAACGCAGGCCGAAAACGCACTAAAAGTTGCTGCTCAAATTGCTCGAGACAACAATTTCGAAATTCATTTATTGCACATGCTAGAGATTCCTAGCCAGATGAATGATGCTATTACTGGCGCTACTCCTATTCCCGAAATCATGCTTTTTATCCAAAAAGCCAAAGAAAACATGCAGTACATAAAAGAGAAAAACTTCCTAAAAGAACTTACTGTCATTGACTCCATCAAAATAGAAAAGGCTTCACAAGGCATACTTTCATACAGTAAAGAACACAACATCGATTTAATACTAATGGGCTCCAATGGCACTTCGGGAATAGAAGAAATAATCATTGGTTCCAATACCGAAAAAGTAGTTCGATTATCAAGCGCGCCTGTTATGGTTATCAAAGAAGAAATTACTGAATTCAACCCAAAAAATATTGTTTTTGCTTCCGATTTTTCTGAAGAAATAAAAAAACCTTTTCAAAAAATTCTTGATTTCGCAAACACCTTCGATGCTAAACTACATTTAGCAACCATTTGCACACCAAACAGCTTTAAAACCACTGCATTGACTGAAAAAATAATGCAGAAATTTATTAGTAATTTTGATATAAAAAACTATTCCACAAACATTTACAACGACACCAACATTGAAAAAGGAATTATTAATTTCTCAAACAGCATCAATGCCGATTTAATAAGTCTTTGCACACACGGTCGAACTGGACTTTCACACTTTTTTACCGGAAGTATCAGCGAAGACTTAGCCAATCATGCTTCAAAACCACTACTTGTTTTTAAAATATAAAACACACATAGAACCATTTTATTCTTTTCCAACCACAATAGGTGCCGCAAGACAAGAATCTGGAATTGCAAAAGCATCGACTAAAGCAACGGCATCCGGACGAATATCCCAACAAAGCTGATTAACCATTTTCCTAATGGCTTTCGTTTTTACCGC
>NCET01000142.1 GCA_002280815.1 Flavobacteriales bacterium 32-34-25
GGGGGTAAATTGAATTAATAATAAAAGTTAAAACATTTAGTGTTGTTTTTTAGGGGGGGTATCAATCATTTTATATTTTTGAGAAAATTTTTAAACCAAAACAATATGAGAAAAATTAGTTTAAGTGTGATAATGATTGCGCTATTAATCGTTACACTATTTTCAAGTTCTATTTTAACAGGAGTTACAGTTCCTGCAGAAGCAGCTAAATTTGATACAGGTGATACCGCTTGGATGATTGTTGCGACAGCATTAGTATTAATCATGACTCCAGGATTAGGATTCTTTTATGGAGGTATGGTTGGTAAAAAAAATGTAATTAGTACAATGTTACAAAGTTTTATGGCAATGATTATTGTAACCATATTATGGGTTGTTATTGGATTTAGTTTATCATTTGGTACTTCTATTGGAGGTATAATTGGAGATCCAATGGAATTCTTTATGTTTCAAAACGTAGGAGTAACAACAGCTTGGGGAACAATTCCTTTTATGCTTTTTGCATTATTCCAAGCAAAATTTGCCATTATCACACCAGCTTTGATTACAGGAGCTTTTGCTGAAAGAGTTCGTTTTTGGGCTTATATGTTGTTTATGGTTTTATTTATTCTATTTATTTATACTCCATTATGTCACATGACTTGGCATTCAGATGGATATTTCTTTAAAATGGGAGTATTGGATTTTGCAGGAGGTACAGTTGTACACATGAGTGCAGGATGGGCTGCTCTTGCAGGAGCTATCTTTTTAGGAAAAAGAAAAGTACAAAAAGTAAATCCAGCTCGTATTACTTATGTTTTATTAGGAACTGCTTTATTATGGTTTGGATGGTTTGGTTTCAACGCGGGTTCAGCTTTAGGATCTAATGGATTAGCTGTTCAAGCTTTAGGAACAACTACTGTTGCTGCTGCTGCTGCAGGTATGGCTTGGGTATTTATGGATAAAATTTTAGGTCATAAATTATCAGCTATGGGAGCTTGTATTGGTACAGTTGTAGGTTTAGTAGCGATTACTCCAGCTGCTGGATTTGTAAGTATTCCTCATGCAATTTTTATTGGATTGTTTAGTAGTATCATTAGTAACTTTATGGTAAGTAAATTTCCAAAAGGAAAAATTGACGATGCTTTAGATGTATTTGCTTGTCACGGTGTAGGAGGTATGGTAGGTATGTTGTTAACAGGAGTTTTTGCTTCTAAAGACATCAATCCAGCTGTTGCTGATCAAGGTTTAATCTTCGGTGAATCTACTTTGTTTATCAACCAATTAACTGCTTTAGTTATTGTATCAATATTTGCATTTGTTGGTTCTTACATTTTGTTCTTTATTGTTAACAAAATTACTCCTCTAAGAGTTAGTGAAGACAAAGAAGAATTAGGTTTAGATATTTCTCAACACGGAGAATTCTTGTAGTCGATACTATAATTAATTGTCTGTAAAGACATTTACATATAAAAAAGCTTAGTTAAACGCTGTTTAACTAAGCTTTTTTTTGCAATATGGTTATGAGAGTGTATGAATTATTTAATAGACTTTAAAGGTGCATTTCATTCGCCTAATGTTTAGCTGAAGATTTGATAAAGCAAAGAAGAATTGGCTTTTAGCCAAAGTATAAATAAAGTTTGCTAAAGTCTTTTTTATGTTATTTAATGTATAATATACCAATTGGTACAGGTGGATATTCAATGCTATAAATCTGATTACTACAATTGAATCATTCTTCTGGACAATTACATAAAGAATCTAATACTATTCAGTAACTATTTTTAGAGCAAAAAAAAGCCAGCTTTATTAAGCTGGCTATTGATGATTTAGGTAATTAATTATTTTAGTTTAATTCTTCAAAAGTATTTCCTTGATTAATATCACCCGATTTATAGCCTTTCATAAACCAATATTTACGTTGTTCAGATGTTCCGTGAGTGAAAGATTCAGGAACAATATGACCTTGCATTTTGGCTTGAATAGCATCATCGCCTACAGCGTGAGCAGCACTCAAAGCTTCGTCAAGATCACCATCTTCTAGTATGTTGTTCATTTCTTGGTTGTAATGTGTCCAAACTCCAGCATAAAAATCAGCTTGAAGTTCTAGAGCAACTGATAATTTATTGGCTTCAGCCTTACTTTTTCCTTCTTGCATTTGCCTCATTTTAGCCGAAGTACCTAATAAGGTTTGTACGTGATGACCTATTTCGTGCGCAATGACATAAGCTGTAGCAAAATCTCCGCCTTTAGCCCCAAACTTTGTTTTTAATTCTTCAAAAAAAGTCAAATCCATATACACTTTTTGATCGGCTGGGCAATAAAATGGACCAGAATCAGAAGAAGCATTGCCACAAGCGGTTTGAACTCCACCACTAAACAAGACTACATTTGGCTCCTTATAGGTTAGATTGTTTTCTTTAAATATTTTTGTCCATACTTGTTCATTATCAGCAAGTACTGTTTTTACAAAGGCTTGTTCTTCCAGTTCTTTAGCAGTTAAGTCTCTTTGTTCGGTTGCTGGTTGGCTTTGACCTTGATTAAACTGTTCGAGTATAGGAGCAATCATTTGTCCATTTTCTCCTCCAAAAACATTGAGTAACAAAATGATAATTCCAAGTACACCTCCGCCCAAAATTGTTTTTCCACCTGAGGACATACCTCTTCGGTCTTCCACATTGTCACTTTGTCTTCTACCTTTCCATCTCATAGTGTGTTTTTTATTAGTTAGAAATTATTTCACCCATTTGATAAGGGTTTTTTCAATGATCCCTTTTACAATTGGTTTCGAAATATAATCATTCATTTCCATTTCGAGACATTTGTTTTTTTCTTCTTTTTCAGTTCCAGCAGTGATGGCTATAATTGGGATACTTTTTCCTGATATTCGTTTTCTGATGGCTTCGGTAGCTTCATAGCCGTTCATAACAGGCATTTGAATATCCATAAATATAATATCAGGAAGAATGCTTTCAAATTGGTTTACAGCTTCTAATCCGTTTGAAGCTTCAAAAATAATTGCTTTTGGCAGACTATTTTTTATGATTGTTTTTAGCAAAAGCATATTGATTTTATTGTCTTCAACAAGTAAAATTCTAGTGTTTTGTAAATTAGGATTAAGCTCTAAAATACTTGGATTTTCTATAGTAATAGCGGGTTTTACTTTTAGTATAGGGTTGAGTAATTGATCGTTTGTTTTTAAATCGATGTCAAAATAAAAACAACTTCCTTTTCCTATTTCACTCTTTAGTTTCAAACGGCTATCCATTAAGTTCAAGAGTTTATTCGAAATGGTTAATCCAAGTCCTGTTCCTCCAAATTTCTTGGTTGTAGAACTGTCTTCTTGAGAGAAAGCTTTGAATATTTTTTTCTGATTTTGTTCTAAAATTCCAATTCCTGTATCTTCAACCGAAAAACGAATTTTAGTTTTAGTATCACTTATTTTTTCTTTGATACACACATTTAGTTTTACGCTACCTTGTTCTGTAAATTTTACAGCATTGGACAATAAATTAATCAATATTTGCTTGATTCTAACAATGTCAATCCAAAAATAGGAGGGAACTTCATTATCAATATCCAACTCTAGTTTTAGGTTTTTTTGGTTGGCTTCAAACTGAATTAAATCAATAACCTGAGTCATTAAATCCTTAATTTCTTGTTTTTCAATATGCAACTCTAGTTTTCCTGCCTCAATTTTAGAAAAGTCTAATATATCATTTACAATTTCAAGCAAGGTATGAGCCGATTGATTGACCGTAATCATGTGTTTTTCTTGAATATGATCCAGTTTTGTTTTCATTAACAAATCAGTGAAACCTATAATTCCATTAAGCGGAGTTCTAATTTCGTGACTCATATTGGCCAGAAATTCTGATTTTGCTTTATTGGCAGTTTCGGCATATTCTTTAGCTTTAATTGCTTTTTCAACATCCTTGCGCTTGCTTATATCAAGCATAATTCCTTCAATATATTTGATTTCGCCATTATTGACTACAGTATCAATAAATTCGTCAATCCAAACAATTTCTCCTTTCTTATTTAGTATTCGATAACTAATATGAAAGGGTTCTAATTTTGATAATTTAGCATTTGATTTTGCTAGTGTTTTTTCTAAATCTTCGGGGTGAATTAAATCTTTGAAGCGTACTCTTTTTTCAAGAAAATCCTCTTTTGGGTATCCTGTTAGTTTTTCAATTTCGTCGTTAAGATAAATTTTGGTATAATCTTCATCATTTTCAGATAAATAAACCGTTCCAGGAATATTATTGGCTAATAATCGGAATTTTTCCTCACTTTCATTAATGGCAATTTCGTTTTCAATTCGCTCAATAGACGAGCCAATATTCATGGTTAATGTCTGTAAAATTTGTACTTCATCATCAGCCCAAATTCTATTTTCGTCCAAATCATTTAATCCCAAAACACCATGAAATTTATTTTTAACAAAAACAGGAAAGAGTATTAATGAAGCAGCGTCTAAGGCTTCGAGTTTTTTCTTTAAGATAGGGTCTTTTATTTTTGAAACTACGCTTTGATAGGCTCTGTTTTCTAAGTTATTTGGATCAAAATCACCAAAAAAGGAGTAAGGTAAATTTTGATAAGCAGGATTTAATTCGGTTAAAGCTTCATTACCGGTCGTCCATCGGTATTTTTGACTGATGGTATGATTTACAGGATTATGTTGATAATAAAAACTACGGTATGATTTTGTTGCTTTTCCAATGATAATAAGCAAGTCTTTAAAAATTGCATCGATGTTTTTTACATTCAAAAAACGTTCGGTACACAAACTCATTGCCGATAGTAATTCACTTTTATATGTTAATTTTTGTTCTACTTCCAGTCTTCTTTTTGATTCAAAAGCAATAGTAATACTGTCAGCAATTGATCTGGCAAAATTAATATCTTCGTTATCCCATTGCTTGATAGATTCGGTGGCTTCGATACAAAGAATACCTATTAGTTCTCCATTTATAAAAATAGGAGTGTCTATCATTGAATAAATATTGTATTTTTCTAGATAACAGGAGTATAATTCTTTAGTTATAGGATTGAATAGGAGTGTCTATCATTGAATAAATATTGTATTTTTCTAGATAACAGGAGTATAATTCTTTAGTTATAGGATTGTTTTTAACATCAGAAGCAACTATAGGTATTTTAGCTTCTATAGATTTAAAGTAATTAGGACAAAGCTCTTTAGTTATTACACAACCACTTAAAAACTCATTTTTACTTAAATCATACAATTGATGACAACTTATTTTATCCTCATGATATTCCCAATAACTAACTCTGTTAGCCTCAATTGTTTTAGTAGTGTTTTCTAGTATTGATTTTAATTTGGTTTCTAATGTTTCTTGCCTCGAATAACTTTTGGCAGTGAACGTTTTTAGACTTTCAGCGTATTTTTTATTTTTTTGATTTCTTTTTTCGTTTTCAATTTCAATGTTTTTGATAAAGGTAATATCTCTGGCAATACTCGAATAGCCTGTTATTTTACCTAAATCGTTATGGCTAATCATTACTTTTTGAGCAACCCAGATGGTTTCTCCGTTTTTTTTCAAAATTGGAATTTCAAGTTGCGGAAATTCAAGATCATTCTCTTTGTGACTATTGTAAAAACGGCTAAGTGTTGCTACATAATCTTCTCTAATAAAAAAAGAATAATGTTTGTTTAAAAACTCATCCTCATCATAGCCTAAGGTTTTAAGCGTATAATTGTTTATAAAAAGAATATTTCCTTCTAAATCAATTTCATAAATAAAATCCTGAGCATTTTGAATTAGATTTTTATATTGATTTTGAATTTGAATTTCATTGGTAATATCCTGTCCAATTCCAATAATTAAATTGTCAGAAAATTGTTTGTTTTTCCATTGAATGAATTTGAATTCTCCGTTTTTACATTTTAATTTTCGAACAAATATTTTATCATTTATTTGACTTTCAAAAGATTCTTTTGACGTTATTTCGGGATTATCGGTTAATTTATAATAACCATAACCCATAACTTCATTGACAGTATATCCTAAAATAGTTTCCACATTTTCACTACAAAAAACAATTTTATTGTTCTTGTTTTTTGCCATAATGAGTGAATTCCCTTTGTTGATAATTTGATTGTTGAAATGAAATTTATCATTAATATCTTGAATGGATAAATGACGAATGTAGTTGATAAAAAGTACTATTAAGGTATAATTAAATACAACCGTCATCCGGTTTAAAGGTGCTAATTCTAATAGCGAAACGCTAATGAGAAAACCAAAAGTAAATAATACAAACAGCCAATACAGTCTTGAGGGTTTCAAGATATTGTATGAAAAATAGACCATTAAAAGAAAACTTAAAAAAGGAATATTGTCCTCGTTTAATCGAACTAAATTTCGGCATACATGAAGGAATCCGATACAAAAAATAACTCGGAATATTTTTTTAATATTTCGAAAAACAAAATCAGATTTTGTACTAATATAGGCAATTCCAATTAATACAGAGGAGATGCATAAGTTAGGAAGTAGTAAACTTCTAGGTCTTAATTTAAAAAATTCAAAGGTTAATTCTAAAATTAAAACAATGATTCCTAAGAAAAGAAAATGAAGTTGACATTCTTTGTTTTCAGAATTTTGAGGAGTAAAATCCTTGATGTATTTGTTGCCAAATGCATATTTGATTCTGTGGAATTTATAAATCAATAAAAAAATGATAAGAAAGACAAAGGGTACCACCGTGCGATAAAGATTTTTATCGATAGGCAATTGATCCATTATATCAAACATTTTAATTGCAGAAAAATTAGCATTACCACCAAAACCGATATTGTTTAAAAAGGTTTTTAATATAAAGTTATATTGTGGTATCATATTTTTTTTAAAATTAAAAAGCTAAAATTAACCAGCAAAAAGTGGATTTTTGAATTTTGTTAAAAATAACACTATTTGAAAGAAAAAAGCATTTCTTTAGTTAAAAAAATAAGCAATGCTGTATTAAACAGTCAAATTTATTTATTTAAAACCAATTATAGAGCTGTAAATAGCATAATACATTGAAAACAGTAGTGGTAATGTGAATAAAATACCAAAGATAAAAAAGAAAAATCCAACGATTGAAAACAAATAACTAACAAGAAAAAGTCCTAAAAGAACCAAAGGTTGTTTAGAAACCAGACTAAAACTAGTGTTTACCGCTTCAAAAGCTTTAAAATCACTAAAAATGATTAAGGGAACACTAAGAATACTTAACAATGAAATAGTGAGCGAACCGAAGAATCCTAACATAACAAACCCGGTTAAATTGAGTACTGACGAAATTCCGAGGCTTATTATTGTAACTATTAAATTGGCTAAAAACAGTTCTTTAAAATATGAAAATCGATAATACTCAAAAACATTAGAAACATGAAATTCCTCATCTATTTGAGCACAATGAGCCATTTTAATAAAACCTGCTAAAAGTGGACTTATAAGGCAACTAAAAAGGGTAGAACCTACTAAGTAATAGGCTAAAAATTCATCAGAAAATTTTTTAGTATCTAAGTTTTCAGGTTTTGTTAGTTCTTGAAAATTTTCAATTCCCACGCTAAAAGCTAAAATGATGGATGCTGCAATGCCGAAAACAACACATAAAACTAATAATAACAAACCAGCATATACAGCAATTTTTTTGTAATTCTCAAATGCAAGATTGAAAACAGTTTCAAAACTTAAAGTATATCCGTTATTTTTTAATTCTTGAATTCGTTCGATATTTGATTTCATATTTTTAGTAGCAATAGTTTTATGCAATTTAAGGCTTTAGTTTTTGGTTTACATCTGTATTTTATACGGCATTCCAAATAACCTCATTTGGAACAGCAGCAACAATAGTTAGGGATTCTTTAGAAACGGGATGAACAAAAACTAATTTTCGGGCATGCAAATGAATTCCACCATCAGGATTACTGCGATCAAAACCATATTTTAAATCTCCTTTTATAGGACAACCAATGGCTGAGAGTTGCGCTCTAATTTGGTGATGTCTTCCAGTATGCAAATTGATTTCCAGTGCAAAATAATTATTGAGTTCTTTGATTATTGTATAATCTAAACTCGCCATTTTACTATCGGGAACTTCTTTTACATGTGCCTTAGAAGTATTGTTTTTTTCGTTTCTTTTGATGTAATGGATTAGTTTGGCTTCGTTTTGCGAAGGCTTGTTTTTTACAACTGCCCAATAGGTTTTTTGAGTTTCTCTGTTTTTAAACAATTCATTCAATCGGGTTAAAGCCTTGCTGGTTCTGGCAAAAACCACAATTCCAGTTGTGGGACGATCTAAACGATGCACCACACCAAGGAAAACCTCGCCAGGTTTATTGTATTTGTCTTTAATATATTCTTTAACAACTTCACTCAGTGGTTTGTCGCCTGTTTTATCGCCTTGTACAATATCGCCCACACGTTTGTTTATAACAATAATGTGATTGTCTTCATGCAAAACCTGAAGGTTGTTTTTATTTGAAAGTTCTTTCATTAAATAGCTCTATTTAGATACAAAAATAGCGGTTTTGTAATTTTGATCTTTCAATGTCATTTTGCTCAACTGATTTTCCGGAATACTTTGTTGCGCTTTTTTTAAGGTTACTAAGAAAAACTTAGGATGAATTTTAGAAACCGAATCCAATTGCTGTTCGTTTTTAACTAATTGCGCTTTTCCATTAGAATAAAATTGTCCAGAATAATTTTTTTCCTGCCAATAATACAATGGAATATTTTGATTTTGAATGTCTAAACGTTCCAGCATGTACTTATCTGAGTTCATTTTGTTATCTAAATTTCCAGTTGCCACAAAACCAAAGTAAAAAACAAAAATTACTGCCGGAAAAAATAATCCAAGACGGAAAAGTACTTTTTTGCTCTTGAAATCTTCCCAATAATGCACCATCAATAACATGATTGGCACCGTGATAGGCAACATATAAGTATGTAAAATGTTCTTAGATAAAGTAAAGAAAATAGGTGTCCATAATAACCAAAGTACTAAAAAGCTAATCCATTTATCTTGAAAAATACTTTTTCTGTTTTTCCAAAGTTTGTAGAATACAATTTGAACCCAAGGGAAACCAAAAGCAAGCATAAATGCCCAAATAATTCCAAGAGGTTGTGTTTTTGGTCTTCCGTACAAATCACCTTTCCAGCCTGATTCTACAAAGCGTTTGTAATGTTCACCAACAATAAAATAATTTAAAAATCCAGGCGATTGTTGCTCGGCAAAATAGTACCAAGGAATAGCAATTATTGCCGTAATGAGTATACCAATAAAGATTGCAAATTTCGAAAAAAGTTGTTTAAATCTATTGAAATCAAGACAACACCAAATGAATAATGGAGGGAATGTTAACACCATTATTAGCGGCCCTTTGGCTAGAAAGCCCAAACCTAAAGCTACAAAAAAGAGATAATTCCAGTAATTTCTTTTTTCAGCATTCATTGCTTTCCAAAACGAAATCATCATTAAGGTAACCGAAAATAATAAAGTGGTATCAGTAGAAACTACACCAGTATGAATTAAAAATTCGGGCATAGTTAATAAGATAAATCCAGGAAGATAGAAGGAAGCTCCTTTTTTCTCGACTAATTTTCCGCATAGAATAATAATCAGCACATTAATCAGCAACGAAGGAAAACGAGCTGCAAATGCGTTAACTCCAAAAACAACAAAACTAATTGCTGATGTCCAAGTTGACAATGGTGGTTTAGCCCAAAAAGGAACGCCATAATCGGTTTCGGGAACAATCCATTGATTCGTTTCCCACATAATTCGGGCTATTTCGGCATAACGAGCTTCTGTTTTGTCTAATAACGGAATACTTGCTGTTAGTAGTAATCTAAAAAGGATTAGTACAATTACCGAAAAGAAAAGAATGTAATTATTCGATTTGAATTTCTCTAAGAACGTTTTCAACATATCTTTGATTATTATTTAGTGTATTTTTTTTTGATGTTGTACAAATCAAGCCAAAGTTTGAAAAAATAAGTAGGCTTTACTTTTGAATTTCCTTTTTCTATCCAAGAGTTAAGTGGAATTTCTTTCATTTTTAATAGTGCATTTTCTTTTCCAAAATGATTGAGCATTCTAAAAAACAATTCCACATCAAAAAGCCATTTCGAAATAAATTCTTTTTCGAATAAAAGTGATGCAATTTCCTTTGTAAAAACTTTACAACCACATTGAGTATCATATACTTTGATATCTAAAATATTTGAAATGAATGTGGCAATAATTCGACCAATCAGAAATCGACTGTTCTCTCTTTCGATAGTAGAACCTATTTTTCGAATTCTAGAACCAAAACAAAAAACAATATCATTTTCTAAATTGTTTTCTACAAGCATAAATTCCTCTAGCGTTGTAGCTAAATCGGCATCCAGATAACCAACATATTTAAAATCGAAATTTTTTATACAATATTGAACACCTTGTCTAACGGCTTCGGCTTTTCCCACATTTTTTTGTAATGGCAGCAACTCAATTTGCTTAGGGTGTTTTTGCTTTAATTGCTCTAAGATTACAAGCGTATTATCAGTCGAGCCATCATTTACAAAGCAAATTGTAGCTTCGGGATAATTTTCTAAGAAATGAGAATACTCACTAGAGATTGCATTTTCTTCGTTATAACAAGGAATAACTATAAAAGTATGTGGAGTTTGGAGCATTTATCTTTTGTGGATTGATTAAAAAAAGGCAATTTGTAAAAACGTACAAATAATTAATATTGTTCTTTTTCGTTTGGAAAATCTGAGGATTTCACATCGCTCACATATTGGCTAATAGCCGAAGTCATTCCTTCGTAAAGATTCATATAGCGTCTTAAAAATCGAGGGCTAAATTCATTATTCATGCCTAACATATCGTGAATAACCAATACCTGACCATCAACTCCCGAACCGGCTCCAATACCAATTACTGGAATAGAAATGCTTTCGGCAATTTGTTGGGCTAATTTTGCTGGTATTTTTTCTAAAACTAAAGAGAAACAACCTAGTTTTTCTAAAAGTTTAGCATCTTCAATTAGTTTCAACGCTTCTTGTTCTTCTTTAGCTCTTACGGTGTAAGTTCCAAATTTATAGATAGATTGTGGTGTTAAACCTAAATGTCCCATAACGGGAATTCCAGCATTTAATATTTTTTTTATGGATTCTTTAATTTCTTTTCCTCCTTCCAATTTTACAGCGTGACCGCCACTTTCTTTCATGATTCTAATGGCTGAGCGTAAGGCTTCTTTTGGATCCGACTGGTAGCTTCCAAAAGGCAAATCGACTACAACTAATGCTCTGTCAGCTCCTCTAACTACCGAAGAAGCGTGATAAATCATCTGGTCTAAGGTAATAGGTAAAGTAGTTTCGTGTCCAGCCATCACATTAGAAGCTGAATCTCCCACCAATATCACATCGATTCCAGCAGAATCAACAATTTTAGCCATTGTAAAATCGTATGCAGTTAACATGGAGATTTTTTCTCCTTGTGCTTTCATATCAATTAGAGACTTTGTTGTAATTTTTTTATAGTCTTTTTTCGCTGTGGACATAGTCGTAGTTTTAGGAACTGCAAAAGTAGTAAAAACAAATTTGGATGAAATAAATAAACAGGATTAGTTGTGGTTATATCTAATTTATTCCGCATTTTTCTTGTAACCATTGGATTGATTTGTCATCGGTTTCACCAAATCGCCAATGTCCCGAAATAGGAGTAATAACAATTTCTTTTGGAGCTTTTACCGAATTAAATGCCGAAAGAGTAGAAGTAGGCGAACAGGTATTGTCATTATAACCAGTAGAATAAAAACCAGGAACGGTAGTTTTTCG
>NCET01000143.1:0-6748 GCA_002280815.1 Flavobacteriales bacterium 32-34-25
TCTTCTGAAACAGGTAATTTTGCCATGTTTATATTCTTTTATCTTTCATTAAATTATCCAAATAATTTTCCTCCTTCTTGTCTTGCTTGCAAATGTGCTTGTGCTAAACGAGATCTTTTTCCTTCGGGACTTAAATCTAAATGCGAACTTCCGTCTTCTCTATCAAAATTAAATCCTAATTCTTTAGTTAACATTTTAAGATCTTTGATATGTAAATTAGTCGCAAATTCTTCGCCTGTATGTTCGCAAACAGCCATCCCTTGTTGTCTTCCAACTCTATGATAAATATGAGCCGCAATTTGTGCCGGACGCTGAATAATGTGAAAAAATTTTCCAAATGGTACCCAAATCAAAAACAGTATTACAGTAACAGCATGCAAAACCGCTAGAAAATCAAAAGCCAAACCTTTCATAAATGAATACGAATAAGTCAATCCTAATCCTGTAACCGAAATAGCTATCAATAAAATAAGTGGTAATAAATCCCCTTCAAAAGTTTGCGTGGCAATCAAACCAGGATTTGTCAATCGTCTTCTTAAATAATATCCTGAGCCAAGAATCACCATATACGAAGACCAGTTTAAGGCGTGAAACGTCATGAATGCCATAACTGAATCCAAATCAAATTCCATTAATTTGAATCCAAAGAAATGCGCTTCATAAACAGAAATAGAATTAGGTGCCATAGTGAAATGTACCCATCCAAAAGTTAACGGAATAGTAATTAAAAAAGCCGAAGTACAGCCCACAGCAATCATAAAATGCGCCATCCAACGGTATTTGCCTCTTGGATAAATAAATTTTTGAAAAGCAAGATTGGAAACAGTCTCTTTCGAAGCAAACCAAAAATGAGAGAAAACTTTTCCTGTAAACAAGAAACAAATTCCTCTTTTAAAATAAATCCAAGTAGGAGGTCTTTGCAACCATACGGTATAACGATATACAATTCCAAAAAACGCAAATACGGTTCCAAATAAATAAGTAATTAGAGCCGCATCAAAATTTTGTAGTTTTCTGGAACCATAAAACACCAACACAACCATCAATATCGATAATACTGTTGCAATAAGAAAAGCCTTTATGTTATAAGTTCTGTTTTTCATTTGATATGGAATACTTTCTAGAATTTTAAACTTCTTTGTGAATCAAAAATAAAATGGATGAAATCGATTTTTGAGTAAAATTAAACAAAACTACGTTAAAATACTTAAGTATTTTTTATATAAAACAAAAACAACAAAAGCTGTTATATTATTAGATAAAAAACAAGCCTTTAGGAGATTAAAAAAAACAAATGTCAAAAAAATACGTAATACTACATAGAACACAAACAATGACATTCTACTTTTATTTAATCAAAAAAAGACTGAAAAAATATTGACTTACAACGATATAAAAGCAACATTCCGCACTATTCCACACTTTATAAGCATTCTAAAAACAACTAACAATTACAAAACACACTATCAATTCAACAACTAATTAACGATTGCATTAATAATTTTACGTTAACGATTAAACCTTATCTCATTATTGACATCTTATAGCAATAACTTTTAACATTAATCAAAAAAGAAAAAAAATGAAAAAATTAATTATTGCCGCATTATTAGTTGTTGGAGTATCTAGTTTTGCTCAAAACAACAACGACAGACCACAAAGAGGTAACATGACTCCTGAACAACGCAATCAAAACCGTGTTGAAAGAATGACTAAAGAATTAAGTTTAGATGCTAAACAACAAGAACAATTAAAGCAATTTTATGTTGAAGAAGCTCAAGCGAGAGAAGCTCAAAGAGCAAATACAACAGAGAAAAAAGGTCAAGGCAGAGAAAACATGGAAGCGCAAAGAAAAGCTACAGAAGAAAAAATGAAAACTATTTTAACTCCTGAGCAACTTACAAAATGGAAAGCCAACCAAGAAAAAATGAGAGAGAGAATGCAACAAAGAATGGGTGACAGACAAGGCGGAGGAATGGGAGACAGACCACAAGGTGGCGGTGATATGGAAAACTAAAAAAAAAGCTTCGAGAACCAACTCGAAGCTTTTTTTTGCTCTAAAAAATTATAATGTTTTCGAAACTTTATCAATTGCGTTAATGGTAAAGTCTAAATCTTCGTAACTTAAAGCATCAGTGATAAACCAAGTTTCATAAGCCGAAGGTGCAATATAAATTCCTTCTTGTAATAATCCGTGGAAGAATTTCTTAAAAGTTGCATTATCTCCTTTAGCAGCTGTTTGAAAATCGACAACGGGACTTTCATCAAAATGTACCGAAATCATCGACCCCACTCTATTGATTGTATATACAATATTATTTGCTTGTAACACTTTATGAATCCCAGCTTCTAAATAAGCTGTTTTTTCTTCTAATCTTTGAAAAATAGCTCCGTCATTATTTAAGGATTCCAGCATTGCCAAACCAGCAGCCATTGCCAATGGATTTCCGGATAAAGTTCCCGCTTGATAAACAGGTCCAAGTGGTGCTAAATAATTCATGATTTCGGCTCTTGCAGCAAAAGCACCTACTGGCAATCCGCCACCAATTACTTTTCCGAAACAAACAATATCGGCATTGATGTTTAATAATTCCTGAGCACCACCTTTGGCTAATCTAAAACCAGTCATTACTTCATCAAAAATCAGTAAAATTCCGTTTTCAGAACACAATTTGCGTAAGCCTTCCAAGAAACCTTTAGTTGGTGGCACACAACCCATATTTCCTGCAACCGGTTCTACTATAATAGCTGCAATTTCGTTTGGATTGGCTTCGATTAAACTTCGTACATTTTCTAAATCATTGTATTTGGCTAACAAAGTATCTTTAGCTGTTCCTGCTGTCACACCTGGACTATTTGGAGTTCCAAATGTCATCGCTCCACTTCCCGCCTGAATCAGGAACGAATCAGAATGACCGTGATAACAACCAGCAAATTTTATAATTTTATCTCTTTTGGTAAATCCACGCGCTAATCTTACCGCACTCATACAAGCTTCGGTACCTGAATTTACAAAACGGATTTTATCAATATTGGGTACCATCGATACCGCCAAAGCAGCAATTTGAGTTTCTAACTCTGTTGGCATCCCAAAAGAAGTTCCTAGTTTCGCTTTCTCTGTCACCGCCTGAACTACGGGTTCAAAAGCATGACCTAAAATCATTGGCCCCCACGAATTAATATAATCAATCAATCGGTTTCCATCTTCATCATACAAATAAGCTCCTTTGGCTTGTTTTACAAAAATAGGCGTTCCTCCTACTGATTTGAATGCTCTTACTGGCGAATTTACTCCCCCTGGAATTACTTTTTCTGCTTCAGCAAATAGCTGACTACTTCTTTGATATAACATTTTTAATTTTAGAATTTAGAGTTTTGATTTCAGATTTATTTTATCTAGAATTCGTTCCAACTCATTAAAATATTTTTGAAACTTAATTTATTCTCAGTCGTTGACCTATAGAAAGTGTATTGTCTGAGAGTTTATTTTTTTGTTTTAAATCTTCTACTAATACATTGTATTTTTTCGAAATAGAATATAAGGTATCCCCTTTTTGAACCTCATAATAATCATCATTTCTTGAACTAAAATTCACCGATCTCGAATTTTGATTTTCCATTGGAGTATATTTAGTTCCTAAAACCTGAGCATCATATCTCGCTAAATCATAACGTTCAATATACGAAATCAACTTGTCTGGATATTTTGGATCAGTAGCATAACCCGCTTTCCTTAAACCTTTTGCCCAAGATTTATAATCGTCTTTATCCAATTCAAACAAACTAGCATACCTGCCCTTTCCTGTCAAAAACAAAGCGTGATCTCGATACGACTCGGATGCTTTATTGTATTTTCTAAAACACTCCTGACTAGAATCATCATCATGTCTTACCGAATCTCCTTTCCAATCAGCATGACATTTGATACCAAAATGATTATTAGCATTTTCTGCTAATTGTCCTCTTCCCGCTCCCGATTCTAAAATTCCTTGAGCTAAAATAATACTGGCAGGAATTCCATAGGTTTTCATATTACTCATAGCAATGTCTTTGTATTGCAACACATAACCGCTAACAACATCATTTGTAACCACCGTTCTCGAAGTCGATTCAATCACTTCGTTACGACCTTTAGATTTTCTGTTTTTTTGGGAATAACTAGTGTTTTTACTGGCCGATTTTTTAGTTGTTACAATTGGAGATTTTGTAGCATGACAACTAAAAAGTGTTAAGGCAATAAATAAAAGTAGGCTTTTCTTAAACATCGATAGCTATTATTGGTAATTGTTTGTTTTTTAATTTCTCGTTCATCCCCTGAATTCCCTGAAGTCCTCCGGTGTGAATGAGCAAAATATTAGATTGAGCTGGAAAATAATTCTTTTGGATTAAATCTATAACGCCAAAAACCATTTTTCCAGTATAAATAGGATCCAAAGGAATTTGATTATCAGCATAAAACTGATTAATAAAACGAACCAAATCTTCATTTACTTTGCCATATCCTCCAAAATGATAATCAGTTATTAACTCCCAATTTTTATTTTGCACAAAAATACGGATTTCATCTTGTAAAAAATCGCCTTTTAAGGCTGGAAATCCTAAAACTTTTTGATGTGGTAAAGCACTATTAATAATTCCCGAAATGGTTCCGCCCGTTCCTACAGCACAACAAATATAATCAAACTCATGGTCTTCAGCTGTTAAAATCTCTTCGCAACCTTTTATAGCCAAAGCATTTGTTCCGCCTTCTGGAATCAGAAAAAAATCGCCAAATTGTTGTTTCAAATTATCTAAAAACGAAGATTCATTTTTTAATCGATAGGCTTCACGAGACACAAATTCAAATTGCATTCCGCATTCCTGGGCAAATTTCAAAGTGGGATTCTGGGTAATTTTATCTCTTAATTCATCGCCACGAATAATTCCTATGGATTGAAAACCATTTTCTTTGGCTGCAAAAGCAACAGCCGCAATATGATTTGAAAAGGCACCACCAAAAGTGAGTAACGTTTTTTTGTTTTCAGCTTTCGCCTGAAGCAAATTGTACTTTAATTTTCGAAATTTATTTCCTGAAACAATAGGATGAATCAAATCCTCCCTTTTAATAGTTACGGAAATAGAATTGGGAAATATTATTTGCAGTTTTTGATTCAAAGGAATTATTTTTTGACAAAGGTAAACCTTATAGTCCTAAAATGAAGGAAACTTTTTTAGCCACAAATTCACTTTGAATTATTATGATGGCTATGATAATTTTTATTACCGCAAATTCACAAATTATATTTTTAAAGAACTTTTCAATCTCTGCGGTTAAAACGCTACTCATTTCGATTCAAACAAATACTTCCAAAAACCAAAAAATCTTCTTTTTTTAAGATAATCCATATCAATTTCGTTACTATATGCCTCTCTTTCAAAAGAAATATTCCTATAGGCACGATTTTTGTTGCGATATTGTAATAAACGGATAAGGTATTCAAAAAAATACCAAATAAAAAAAGGAAGGATTAATAGTTCTAATTGTTGCCGTAAATGAATGCGTTCGTGATTGATAAAAACAGGATTTGTTTTATCCACGCGAAACTTTAAAAAGACAAATGGATAAGCCGTTAAACCACGGAAACCCTTTGGTATTAAATACTTGTTAACAACAAAAAACATTGGTTCTTAAATTTATAAATTTGTGTAAACTAACAACAACAAAAGCTATTAATGATTGAACAAAGTAATGAAAATAAATTAATAGAAGGAGAAGATTTCTATTATACAGCAGAAGGATACAAATGTTTTACCGAAAAATACCACTTAAAAAGAGGCTATTGTTGTAAGAGTGGTTGCCGTCACTGTCCTTATGGATACGACAAAAAAACAGGAACAAACAAAAAATCGTTATAAAAACACAACCCATTTTTATTCATATATTTAACAATCAAATAATTGCATTATGAAAACACTCAAAATACTACCGCTTTTATTTATTTTCCTATTGAGTTCTTGTAGCTCTGTAAGGGTTTATTCTGATTTTGATAGTCGTGCTGATTTTAGTCAATACAAAACCTATGCTTTTCACAAAAAAGGCATTGATCGGGTTCAAATATCTGAATTAGACAAAAAAAGAATACTACACGCTATTGACAACGAATTAAGTAAAAAAGGCATGAGCAAAAGCGAAAATCCTGATTTACTAATCAATTTTTTCACTAAAGAGCGGGAACAACTTGACGTAAACCAATTCAATATGGGTTGGGGATACGGTTGGGGTTGGGGATGGAGTCCTTTTTTATGGGGAGGCAACACCTACGTTAGCTCTTCAACTCAAGGTACACTATATATTGATTTAATCGATGCTAAGAAAAAAGAATTAATTTGGCAAGGAGAAGGAGTCGGAACTATAACCGAAAACCGAAGAGAAAAAGAAAACCAAATCAATGAATTTGTTGCTAAAATTCTGGCGCAATTCCCTCCTACTGAAAAAAAATAAATCATTTTCTTTCCCAACTCTAAAGATTCAAAAATTGATTTAAATTTTTCAAAAGAGCTAAATATAAAATGATATATTTGTAATACAATCATAAAAAATGAACAACACGATTAACATACGTATCTCAATTAACATTATTATTCAATAATAATGACGGAGTGTTATGTAAATAAGTAATCAAGATACCATTTATCAAACCTCCCAATACGGGAGGTTTTTTTATACCAACAAAATGAAACTACTGAACCAAATACAGGAAGCCAAAAA
>NCET01000143.1:6834-9957 GCA_002280815.1 Flavobacteriales bacterium 32-34-25
GCTTATTCTTGTAAATTACTCCAAATAAATGGCAAAATATACATGCCCAAAACCACTCCGAAACAAAAGATAAAACAGGTCAAACTTTTTGGCGGTTCTTTTGTCGAAATTGTGCTTATTGGAGATACTTTTGACGATGCTTACGCCGCCGCAATAGATGATGCTACTAAAAACAAAATGCCTTTCATCCATCCTTTTGATGATGTAAAAGTGATTGCTGGTCAGGGAACGGTAGGTCTTGAAATACTGGAAAGCTACAAAAAACCTATTGATTATGTATTTGTTCCCATAGGTGGCGGCGGACTGGCTTCGGGACTTTCAGAAGTTTTTAAGCATTTAAGTCCCAATACTAAAATCATTGGAGTGGAACCAGAAGGTGCTCCTTCAATGAAAACCTCTATCGCTAATGGAAAAGTGAGTATTTTAGAAAACATCGACAAATTTGTAGATGGAGCTGCCGTAAAACAAGTAGGCAAAATCACTTTCGAAATTTGTCAAAAAAACCTAAGCGATATTGTCCTTGTTCCCGAAGGCAAAGTCTGCACTACCATTTTGCGTTTGTACAACGAAGAAGCTATGGTCGTAGAACCCGCAGGTGCATTAACCATCTCGGCATTGGATTTTTATAAAGAAGAAATCAAAGGAAAAACCGTTGTGTGCATTGTTAGCGGAAGTAATAATGACATTGAACGAACAGCCGAAATAAAAGAACGTTCTTTGCTTTACGAAGGATTGATGCACTATTTTATGATCCAGTTTCCGCAACGTCCAGGTGCTTTAAAAGAATTTGTAAATGATATTTTAGGTCCTGATGACGACATTACCTATTTTCAGTTTACCAAGAAAAACAGTCGCGAAGTAGGCCCAGCAGTTGTAGGATTGGAACTCAAAAACAGAAACGATATTGTTGCTATAAAAACCAAAATGGACAACAAAGGATTTGAGTACAAATACCTCAACGAAAAACAAGATTTATTCCATCAATTAATTGGCTAAAAACAAGCTAACTTTGTAATTCATTATTCCAGAAAACATGAGCGATTTAGCCGATATTAAAAATCTTGACGATATCAAATTATTGGTAGATTCTTTCTATACCAAAGTGCAAAAGGATAATCTAATTGGTCCTATTTTTAATGAGAAAATTGGTGACCAATGGCCAGCGCATTTAGAAAGAATGTACCGTTTTTGGCAAACTATTTTATTAGAAGAACATACTTATTCAGGCAGTCCGTTTCCTCCGCACAAACATTTGCCTGTAGCAAAAGAACATTTTAACCGTTGGATGGAAATTTTCACCGAAACTATTGATAGTCTTTTTGCAGGAAAGTTAGCCGAAGAAGCCAAACTCCGTGCTAAAAATATGGCAGAAATGTTTTTCTATAAAATTGAGTATTTCAGAAATGGAGGTCGGAATTTTTTCGAAAGCTAATATGCTTTTGTTACACTAATAAAACAGATAAGAACTGATTTTAATACTTTTTTAATTTTTCCGGATTTTGTCTACCGTTAAATATATCTAGAATAATGACTTTATTTTCCGTTCGTTCATATATTATTTTATATGACCAAATGCTAATATGGCGGAATTTTTCTTTGTTGATAATTGGATCTTTTGAATATTCAAAACGCTCGTCTTGTAAAGTTTCTACCAACTCTATAATTTTATCTACGACCATTAAAGCATTTTGAGGGCTATCTTCTAAAATATAAAAGTAAATATTAGAAAGAGAGTTCTTTGCTTCTTGAGTCCAAACTACTTTCATTTTTTCTTTGACAAAATAGATGCACGAACTTGTTCAGATGTATAGGTTTCTGCACCATCGGCAAGAGCATCACTAATGGATTCTATGTGATTAATATATTGAGAGGCCGTTAAAGACTCTCCTTCAGAAGTATAAGCCAAGATAGGATCTCCATTTAAAACAGCATCTATTTGTTCTAAAAGTTTTTCGTCTCGGACGTCTTTCAACCTCTTAATTATCTGATTTCTATGCGCTTCAATATTCATTTTGAAAATATTTATTATAGTAAAGATAATACTTTTAAGAAAACAACTTTCTTATTAAGCCTATCTAAATAAAACCATTTTTCTAAACTACATTTTCACCTGTTGGCCTAAATCTTTTTCAGTTGCAATGATTTGACCTTCGTATTGTAACGTCCAGCCCATCGTATTGGTTAGAATCAGAATTTTAGAAAGTTCGCTAATCAATCGGTTTTTAGCATTCGATTTTAGTGTTGATTTTTCTATTTTCTTGGCCAAATTCGCTTTTACTGATTTGTTGATTTTATTGTAATCGTCTCCTGTAAAAGGATTCAGTTTGCTTTGTTCCACATCATAAAATTGAATATCAGGACTGATTTTGATTTCTTCTTTTGGAATACTTACAATCGTGATGGTTTTATTTTTCTCATCAATATCGTATTTCATTTTTTGCAAATCATAAGCAACGGTCACATCGGCATTGACTACAATGAGAGCTTTCTTTTCGAAAGAAACCATATTCATCAGGTATTTTTGCTGATTTTTATACGTAATGACTTCAGAGAAATGTCCTTCGGTAACTACCAATTTTCCAACATTTACAATTTGTTGCTGAATCAAATTAGTATTATAACTGATATCGGCTTCATCATTTTTCTTGAAATCACAATATTTGAATAATAACAGAACTGCTGCAACAAGGATTACGCCAATGACTATCTTTTTTATCATAACTAAAATTTCATGAATGGATATTGAGATTCCAATTTAGTGATTTTTTTTCGGAGATTCGCTTCAAATTTTAAATGACTTTCCGAATTAGGATTGAATGGTTTGTGTGCTAAACTTTTTTGGATATTTTCTACTTCGTCCATTACTCCAAAAACAGACTCAGAAATACTCGCCTCTTTGAATCTTTCCCAAATATAATCGACAGCCAAAGCGCTTGGATGCAACATATCTTCGGCATAAAAACGATAATCACGCAGTTCGTCCATCATGATTTCGTAACTTGGAAAATAGATTGCAGATTTTAGATTACAGATTTCAGAATCCTCTAAAACTTGATGAATTGCACTAATTAAATGCGCTTTACTTCTTTGATTTTCTACAAAACCATCTTTGATGTGGCGCAC
>NCET01000144.1 GCA_002280815.1 Flavobacteriales bacterium 32-34-25
TATTTATCTTTTTTGGAATTTTCACGAGCAACAACCGGATCAATTTGATTTTACAGGACAAAAAGACGTAGCCGAATTTGTGCGATTGGTTCAAAAAAATGGAATGTATTGTGTGGTTCGTCCTGGACCTTACGTTTGTGCAGAATGGGATATGGGCGGTTTGCCTTGGTGGTTATTGAAAAAGAAGGATCTTCAGGTGCGAACGTCTAATGATTCCTATTTTATGGAACGTTCTTTAAAATATTTGAAAGAAGTAGGGAAACAATTGGCTCCGTACCAAATTCAAAATGGCGGAAATATCATCATGGTTCAGGTCGAAAATGAATATGGTGTTTTTGGGAATGATGTGGGTTATATGAATCAAATTAAAGATGCTGTTCGTGCTTCAGGATTTGACAAGGTTCAATTGTTCCGTTGCGACTGGAGTTCTAATTTCTTCAAATACGATGTCGAGGGAGTTTATACGGCATTAAATTTTGGTGCTGGTTCGAATATTGACAAACAGTTTGAAAAGTATAAAGAAATTTACCCGAAAGCGCCGCTCATGTGCAGCGAATATTGGACGGGTTGGTTTGATTACTGGGGTAGAGCGCATGAAACCCGATCCATCAGCAGTTTTATAGGCAGTTTAAAAGACATGCTGGATCGCAATATATCCTTTAGTTTGTATATGGCGCATGGTGGAACTTCTTTTGGACAATGGGGTGGAGCCAATTCACCTCCGTTTGGAGCGATGGTTTCTTCTTATGATTACAATGCTCCCATTAATGAAGCAGGACAGCCAACAGACAAATTTTATGCGGTGCGTGATTTGATGAAAAACTATCTGAATCCGGGCGAAACCATTCCAGAACCGCCAGCTAATTATCCTGTAATTTTGATTCCTAAAATTACATTTAATGAATCGGCATCGCTTTTTGAAAATCTTCCAAAAGCCAATAAATCGGAATTAATCCAACCGATGGAAAATTTTGACCAGGGTTGGGGACGCATTTTGTATCGTGCCCAATTGCCAGAAATTACCAGTTCATTTGATATAAAAATTACTGATTTACATGATTGGGCAGCTATTTATATCAATGGAAAATTGATTGGAAATTTAGATCGTCGTAAAGATCAGAATACAATAAAAATACCTGCAGCAAAAAAAGGCGATGTTCTTGATATTTTAGTAGATGCTTTGGGTAGAGTGAATTACGGAAAAACGATTATTGACCGCAAAGGAATTACTGAAAAAGTAGAAATGCTGGTGGGTTCAACTGTTACTAATTTGACCAATTGGGAAGTTTTTAATTTTCCGGTAGATTATGATTTTCAGAAGAAAATGAAATTCAAAAAAACCAAAGCCAATGGTCCAGCCTGGTACAGAGCTACTTTCCAATTGAATGCTGTAGGCGATACTTATATCGATATGAGTTCTTGGGGCAAAGGAATGGTTTGGGTAAACGGTTATAATTTGGGGCGTTATTGGAAAATTGGACCACAACAAACCTTGTTTATGCCTGGATGTTGGTTGAAAAAAGGTAAAAACGAGATTATTATTCTGGATTTAGAAACGCCAAAACAAACTCAGGTTACGGGAGTGACGGTTCCTGTTTTAGACAAAATTGTAGTAGACGAATCGCTTTTGCATCGTAAAAAAGGAGAAACTTTGGATTTGTCTGCTGAAACACCTGTTAATCAAGGAGAGTTAAGCAGCGGACAGGGTTGGAAAGAAGTCACTTTCGAGAAAGAATTAGAAGGGCAGTATTTTTGTTTTGAGGCTTTAAATTCTCAAAATCCTAAAGATACCAGCAGCAGTATTGCTGAAATTGAATTGATTGGTACTGATGGTTTGCCAGTCAATCGTTCTAAATGGAAAATTGCGTATGCAGATAGTGAGGAAGTTTCGGTAGGGAATTATTCAGCTGAAAAAATATTTGACCAACAAGAATCTACTTTTTGGTCGACTGCCTGGACGGTTTCAAAAACGCCACATCCGCATCAGCTTGTTGTAAACATGGAAGAAAGCGTTAAAATTAAAGGATTTAAATACCTGCCGCGAACTGATAAAAGTACCAATGGAAATGTAAAAACCTATCGTTTTTATATTAAACCAAGCTCATTTACAATTAAAAAATAAGGTTCTATAAAATTTGTATGAAATAAAAAGATTTAAACCATTAAGTTCATTAAGTAAATGAAGAGTTACAGTGTTTTTTAACCTTCTTAATGGTTTAAAAAAATAAATATTCACAAGATTAGCTGTAGCAGTAAAAATAATACACAATACTATGAAAAAATTAAATTACGTCTGTTTCTTTTTGGCAATTCTATTTTCTTTAAGCAGTTTTAAAGGAAAAGACGAAGTAATCAATTTGGATGGCAATTGGCATTTTGAAATTGATCGAAATGACGAAGGAATTACCGGAAAATGGTACAACAGAAATCTTTCGGATAATATCAAGTTGCCAGGTTCAATGGCTGAATTCTTAAAAGGAGACGAAATCACGTTAAAAACAAAATGGACAGGTTCTATTTATGATAGTTCCTTTTACTTTAGACCGAGTTTAAAAAAATACCGTCAACCGGGAAATATTCACATTCCTTTTTGGCTGACTCCGGCAAAACATTATGTTGGAGCTGCCTGGTACCAAAAAGAAGTGAACATTCCTCCCAAATGGAAAGGCAAACGAGTTTTGCTTCGTTTAGAAAGAGCACATATCGAAACCAGAGTTTGGGTCAACGACAAAGAGGTGGGCTTGCAAAATTCGTTGGTAGCGCCTCATGTTTATGATTTGAGTCCTTATCTTACTACAGGAAAACAGCGCATTTCTATTCGAATTGACAACCAGATTAAAAAAATAAATGTTGGTCCTGATTCACACAGTATCACCGATCACACCCAGGGAAACTGGAACGGAATCATCGGGAAAATTGCGTTGGAAGCTATTTCTCCGGTTTATATTGATGATGTTCAGATTTATCCTGATGTAAAAAACAGAAAAGTCCGTGTGAAAATCACGGTCAATAATAGTACTCCAAATAATTTTAATGGAAAGATTATAATACAAGCAAAAAGCTTTAATTCTAAAGTATCTGATCAAACCGAAGAGGTTTCAACTACGCTTTCTATTTCTAAGCAGGGAGACAAAACAATTGAACTCGAATTGCCTTTTGGAAAAGGAATGCTGACTTGGGATGAATTTGATCCAGCTTTATATAATTTAGACGTACAATTGGTTTCCAAAGGAATAAGTGCTTCTAAAAAAGTTCAGTTTGGAATGCGTGAATTCAAAATAGAAGGAAACCGATTTTTGATTAATGGTAATCCAGTTTTCTTAAGGGGAACGGTTCATAATTGCGAATTTCCGTTAACGGGTTATCCGGCAACTACCGTCGAGGCTTGGGAAACAATTCTAAGAAAAATAAAGTCTTATGGTTTGAACCACGTTCGTTTTCATTCTTGGTGTCCGCCAGAAGCTGCTTTTATTGCAGCTGATAAAGTGGGACTTTATATGCAACCTGAAGGACCGAGTTGGCCTAATCACGGTCCTAAAATAGGATTGGGGCAGCCAGTGGATAAGTATTTGTATGATGAAACCATAAGAATGGCTAAGGAATATGGCAATTATGCTTCGTTTACGATGTTATCAGCAGGAAATGAGCCAGCAGGAAATCAGGTGAAATATTTGAATGCTTTTGTTGATTTTTGGAAAGCAAAAGATAGTAGAAGAGTGTATACAGGAATGTCGGTAGGCGGAAGCTGGCCTGTAGTTCCTAATGCAGAATACCAATCCCGTGGTGGAGTAAGAGGTTTAGAATGGAAAAAAATGCCTGAAACCGAATCGGATTTTAGTGCCGGAATTGCACCGTTTAAAGTCCCTTTTGTGGCTCACGAAATTGGTCAGTATTGTGTTTTTCCAAATTTCGAAGAAATTCAAAAATACACAGGAGTTTACAGAGCTAAAAACTTTGAGATGTTCCGTCAGGATTTAGCTGATCATAATATGGCCAATCAGTCTAAAGATTTTTTAAATGCTTCCGGAAAATTACAGGTTTTATGCTATAAAGGCGAAATCGAAAAAATGTTAAGAACGCCGGGTTATGCAGGTTTTCAAGCCTTAGGTTTACAGGATTTTCCAGGTCAGGGAACAGCTCTTGTAGGAGTGCTGGATGCTTTTTTTCAGGAAAAAGGATATGTTACGGCTAAAGAATATTCGAGATTTACTAATTCAACAGTTCCTTTGGCAAAGCTTCCAAAATTTGTATACAATAATGGAGAAACTTTCAAGGCCGAAATTGCTCTTTTTCATTCGGGTAAAAAGCCATTAGAAAATGCAGTAATCAGTTGGACCATTAAAAATGAAAAAGGAGCGATTCTTTCTTCCGGTAATTTTGATCCAAAAACATACGAAAACGGAAATGGTATTATCGTTGGAAATTTAAGTTTTGGATTAGCTGATATTCAAATTGCCTCCAAATTAAAATTAGAAGTAAAAGTCGATGGTACTGATTTTGCTAATGATTGGGATTTTTGGGTGTATCCAAATAGAAATCCTGAAATATCTTCTGCTATTTATTATACAACTGTCTTAGATACTAAGGCAAAAGAAGTACTGAATAATGGTGGAAAAGTATTTTTGAATGCATCAGGAAAAGTAGTGAAAGGAAAAGAAGTAGAAATGCATTTTCTGCCTGTTTTTTGGAATACCTCCTGGTTTAAAATGCGTCCGCCACATGTTACAGGAATGTTAATTCAGGATAAAAGTCCTGCTTTTGCTGATTTCCCAACTAGTTTCCACAGTGATTTACAGTGGTGGGATATTCAAAATCGTGCTCAGGTAATGAATTTGGAGGATTTCCCGGCAGATTTCCGTCCATTGATTCAACCTATTGATACTTGGTTTATGAATCGCAGACTGGCTTTGGTTTTTGAAGCACAGGTAGGAAAAGGAAAAATTATAGTTAGTAGTGCTAATTTAGGTCCTGAAGTTCAGGATAAACCCGCTTCGAGAGAATTGTTTTTTTCGATGCAAAATTATATGAATTCAGATCAGTTCAATCCAAAAAATCAACTGACTCTTGATTTGATACAGGATATTTTTGTAAGTCCTTCAAAAGAGCAATTTCAAAACTATACTAAAGACAGTCCTGACGAATTGAAACCCAATTCGAATCAGAATAAGGTGAATTAATGGTTAGTTTCTTTGCTATACATTTGGATATAAGCTGCAGAATTTGATTCGAAATTTCTAGCTAATTCTGAAATTAACAATTATTTATAAAAAAAACCCGTTTCATTTGAGACGGGTTTTTTGTTTGTTTTAACCATTCATTTTAAATAATCCTTTGTAGTTTTCCCAATGACTGTAAATCAAGAAAACATTGGCTAGAAAAACTCCTATAGCAAGGGGTAAATTTTCGGGTGTTAAAAAGTAATTGATCAATAAAATATTGATGATTACAGGAAAGATGATAATATTGGCTAAGGTGGTGAATTTTCCAGTTACAAAGGATAAACCACATAGTAATTCAACTGTTTTAGCTAAAGGTATCAAATAAGTTGAAGCAACAAGACCAACTTGGAATGCTTTAAAATCTCCTGTTGAAGCTGGTTCGGGGTTCAAGTGCAAAAAATAACTGACAGAGGTAAAGAGAAATAAAATCCCAAGTAAAGAACGAACAATAAGGGTTGCAATTTTCATGATATATTGGATTTATTGGTTAACAAATCAAAAAAATTATGTTGCGGTTCAGCACTTTCATTCGTAGTAAAACTCTCCCTAGGTAACCGTTTCAATTAGAAAAAACAGCATTTTTAAAACAACTAGTAATTTAATGTCCTTTTGTTTTTTCTATCTTATTGTAAATTTACAAAAAAATGAAATGATTTTTCTTATATTAAAGAATTATTATTTGATAAAATGTTAATTTGATAATCTATTAATTGTTTGTTAGGATTAATAGGGGAAATTATTTCATTTTTACTTCATTGATTTTGCTAAATTCGTTTAGCATTGGGTAAAATTTTTAGAGAATAATTTTACCCAATAGCTTTCAAACTTTTATTCTTTCGTATAGTATTTTTTATAAAGCAAGAATCCTCCAAAGCCTATTAATAGTAACCACCAAATTTGAAATACAAATACAATAATATCAAGCAAAACATTCCAACCTGTTTTTACAGAATCGAGTAGGCGTATTCCAATATTGGGTTTGTAGTGATTGTAATCTTTAGTATTAGCAATCATTTCCTGTTTTATCGATTCGCGTTGGTATATTTGGATAGTCAATGTGCTGAAATTGATTTGGTCCTGAATCGATAGATTTTCTAGTTTGGCAGCGTCTTTTTGTTCTTTTTGGTTTGCCAAATTATTTTCGGCTTCCATTACATCATTGATTTTTTTGCCTTTGGTATCAATTGCTTTTTCTACTCTTTTTTCTTTATTAATGCTTCTTTGTTGCGAAAGTTGGTTCGAAAGCATTTTTAGCGAAACATCGTCTGCTTTTATGATACGGTAATCCAGAAAATCAATTTGTTTAGCAATACACTTTATAACGGTATCCAAACGTTTGTTAGGAACCCGAATGGAGATGTTGTTTTCTACGTTGTATCGAATGGATTCCAGTGTACTGTCCTGACTTATTTTAGTCTCATATTGATCAATAATATTACTTTGTAAGTTGGTAAAAGTAACAAATCCACCAAATTTATTGGTAATATTTTCA
>NCET01000145.1 GCA_002280815.1 Flavobacteriales bacterium 32-34-25
GTTTATGCTAAATGTAAAGCACAGGAAAGTTTTAAAGATACTGATGTGGTGAATTATGTAACAGCAATTTACGAACCATTTCAACCACAGGAGGTTTCAGATAAAATCTCTGAAATGTTAAGTTCGCCAGGAATTAAGGCCGAAGTAAAAATTATTTTCCAAACGGTGGAAGATTTGCATATTGCTTGTCCTAAAAACCTTGGGGACTGGTATTTCACGGGTGATTATCCTACTCCAGGAGGAAATAGAGTTGTAAACCGTGCCTTTATGAATTTTTATGAAGGGAAAGATGCAAGAGCTTATTAATTGATAATTTAAGTTATTTATCGGTTTTTTAGGTTGTTTGTCTTGAATATTTGTAGATAACATATTACTGAGATAAATTTGTTAGACCATAATATTAGTAGGTTAAGTTTATGGTAGATTTGGGGCAAAAAAGGTGGAAGTAATTCCACCTTTTTTATTGGAATAAAGTGAGAAGGAAAATAGAAGTTAGAGGATAGAAAAAAGATAAAACAAAATCAACTTTGGGATATAAACAAAAAAATAGACAAACTAACTTTTCAGTCAATTTGTCTATTCTCTAATTTCTGTATTCTTTTATCTAAAAAAGACTATTTTTCTAAAGCATATCTTCTAGCTACCTCAGTCCAGTTAATTACACTGAAAAAAGCTTCAATATAATCAGGTCTTCTGTTTTGGTAGTTTAAGTAGTAAGCGTGTTCCCAAACGTCCATTCCTAAAATTGGAGTTCCTCCACATCCTACACCAGGCATTAATGGATTGTCTTGGTTTGGAGTACCACAAACATCTAATTTTCCACCTTTTTGAACACATAACCAAGCCCATCCTGAACCAAATTGTGTTGCTCCAGCTTTAGCAAATTTAGCTTTGAATTCTTCAAATGATCCAAAAGCAGCTTCGATAGCAGCTAATAAATCACCAGTTGGTAATCCGCCAGCATTTGGTGCCATTACTGTCCAGAAAAGATTGTGGTTGTAAAAACCACCACCATTGTTACGTACAGCTCCATTTGTTAGGTCAAGATTGATCAAGATGTTTTCAATAGTTTTACCTTCCATGTCAGTGCCAGCAATAGCAGCGTTTAGGTTAGTTGTATACGCATTATGATGTTTTGTGTGGTGGATTTCCATTGTACGAGCATCAATATGTGGTTCTAGTGCGTCATACGCATAAGGTAATTGTGGTAATTCAAAAGCCATGATATTTTTGATTTAAGATTTATAAAATAATTTATCCAAAATTAAACATTTATGTTTGCAATTGGAAATTATGCTTCGTTAAATAAATTAAATAATACATTTTTTTGTGATTTTAATTTGTAAAATTTAGTTTTTTTTCTAAAAATCAGCAGCTTGTATTTTTCTGATTATGGAATGTTTTTATGTTAATTACGAATTAAGATTGTGCCATTGCCATGCAAATAATACTGATTTTCGCTCCAGGAATCTTCAATAGAGCATGACTACAAGCTTCCAGTGTTGCTCCTGTTGTAATAACGTCATCAATAAGAATAAAGTGTTTGTCGTGGTCTTTTTCGGTGTAACGAACATCAAATATGTTATCGATTGCTTCTGTTCGGCCTAAAAGATTTTTTTTAGATTGGGTTTTCGAATAGACTTTTCGAAACAGAATCGTTTCGTTATAATTCAAATTTAGATTTTTAGAAAGAGATTGACCAAAAGTGGTTACTTGGTTATAACCTCTTTCTTTGTATTTTTTAGGATGCAAAGGAACCGGGATTATTGCATCAGCTTTTAAGTTGAATGTGATTTCTTTTAAATCTTCGGCATACCAATCGCCTAAAATAGATCCAATGTCTTCGTGTCCTTTGTATTTTAGGTTGTGGATTAATTTTTGCACAATTCCTTTTTTATGAAAATATAGAAATGCTGAGGCATATTCGACAGGAATTCGACCATAAAATTTGTTGTAAGCTTCGTTTTCTGCTAATAAATGATGATTGGTCAGCGGAATATTATGTCGGCAAATGGTACAAATTATTTTTTCATTTGCCAATAAAATAGTGTCGCAACCCGAGCAGCTTTTAGGAAAAAATAGATTTAGAATGCTCTTGAACATGTGAAACAAATTAGTAATTAATGAGTTGACGAATATATTTTATAAGAAAATAGATTTAAAATGAATTTTAATAATTATTTTTATCGGAAATTACATAAAAAAATCACATCAAATGAATAAAATTTACTTTGGCTTACTTTTTTTAATGTTGAATAATTTTTTTGTTATTGGACAAAATAAAGGAGCTGTTTCAGTCGAAAAAACATTTTATAAAAATGGATTGCCATCAAAAGAAGTTTGGTATAGTGCCAATAAAAAAATAGATAGCATAAAGACCTATCTTATTGCTGGCGGGCTAATGGAATTATTTTATTTTGATGAAAACGGAAAGCTTCATGGTAAATGCAGTCAGTATTCGGCTGAAAATAAACTTAAAACTTCATGGGAATTTAATCATGGAAAATTATTAAACAGAACAGATAATTTTATAGACTACAATTTAAAAAACAAGAATATAATAGAGCGAAGCTTAGCAACTGCGGTTAAATACGGTCAAATAGATGGAGATAATCCTGATAATCGAAACGCATTGTATGCCCGTGCAAATGCTTTAAGTGCTTTGGGAAATGGAATATTAGCTTTGAACGATTTTTTACTTCTTAAAGATATTTACGAAGAGAGAAAACAGTTGAAGGATAGTGCTGTATTAGCTGAGGTTTATAGCCGTGTTGGATCTGCATATTCATATTATAATGAAAGTGATAAGTCTATTCATTATCGTATGTTGGCTATTAAAACGAATCCTAAAGAAACAAGACATTGGTATAATTTGGGTTCGTATTTGAGTTTAGGGCAGCGTAATTTTCGTGAAGGAATGCATTATTTAAAAGAAGTTTTAAAAATACATCCAAAACATAATTTTGCAAATTGGGCTTTAGGGGCATGTTATCTGGAATTAGAACAATATGATTTGGCTTTTAAATATGTTAATCTTGCCTTTGATAACGAGGCTTTTTTATATAAATACGGAACTGGTAAATCAGAAAATGATATTCGTACCGTTAGAGGTTTGGCCTACCATAAATTAGGAAAATCTGAGTTAGGTATGGCCGATTTGAATGAAGCGATACATATTAATGATAAAAATTCTATTGCACATGCTTATCTTGGAATTGTGTACAGTGATTTGGGGCAAAAACAAAAAGCTTGTGAGTATTTTCAAAAAGCAAAAGAACTAGCTTATGATAAAAAATACCCATACAGAGAATTTCAATCGTTTATTGAAAAAGCATGTAATAGCAAAGAGAAATTAGATGATGTTCCTTTTATTGCTGTAAAAGACATGTCATATATCGCTCCTAATCCAGCTGTTGACTTTGTAGAAGTTTTTAATTTTCCATATTTAGATTTTTCATATCAAATATTTAATATTAATTCCCGCTTAATTAGAGAAGGAAAATCAATAAATAGCAAAGTTAAGGTTGATGGTTTGCCAACGGGTTTGTATTTGTTAACTATTAATAAAGAAGGAAAGCAGGAAACTTTTAGATTGCTAAAAAATTAAGTTTTTAAAATTCATTGGCTACAACTTAAAGCTATTTAAAACTATAAAATAGCTTTTCTTTATAAAAAGGTAAAAATCAATGCTTCAAACTTTAATTATTTTCTTTTTTTTAAATTCACTTTTTATATTTTTGCACCACTATGGCAAAACAAGAAGATATATTTAAGAATGTGGTTTCGCACGCAAAAGAGTACGGATTTATTTTTCCGTCAAGCGAAGTATACGATGGTTTAAGTGCAGTATATGATTATGCACAAAACGGAGTAGAGTTAAAAAAGAATATCCGAGAATATTGGTGGAAATCAATGGTTCAGATGAATGAAAATATTGTAGGACTTGATGCTGCAATATTAATGCATCCAACTACTTGGAAAGCTTCAGGACACGTTGATGCTTTTAATGATCCATTAATTGATAATAAAGATTCGAAAAAAAGATATAGAGCTGACGTTTTAATTGAAGATTATGCCGAAAAGCTTAATCAAAAAGCAGTTAAAGAAATCGAAAAAGCTAGAGCGCGTTTTGGTGATGCTTTCAACGAAGAGGAATTTGTTACTACAAATGCTCGTGTGATGGAATACAAAGCCAAAGAAAGAGAAATTCTGGAAAGAATGGCTCGTTCTCTTGGTAACGAAGATTTGGCTGATGTAAAAGCTTTAATCGAAGAATTAGAGATTGCTTGTCCTGATTCTGGTTCTAGAAACTGGACCGAAGTGAAGCAGTTTAACTTAATGTTCGGAACAAAATTAGGAGCTTCTGCCGATTCAGCAATGGATTTGTATTTGCGTCCAGAAACGGCTCAGGGTATTTTTGTGAATTTCCTAAACGTTCAAAAATCAGGAAGAATGAAAGTTCCTTTCGGAATTGCTCAAACAGGTAAAGCGTTTAGAAATGAGATTGTTGCGAGACAATTTATTTTCCGTATGCGTGAGTTTGAACAAATGGAAATGCAATTTTTTGTTCGTCCAGGCGAAGAAATGAAATGGTACCATTACTGGAAAGAAGCTCGTTTAAAATGGCATTTATCTTTAGGATTAGGAAAACAAAATTACCGTTTTCACGATCATGAAAAATTAGCTCATTATGCAAATGCAGCAGCTGATATTGAATTCAATTTCCCATTTGGATTCAAAGAATTAGAAGGAATTCACTCAAGAACAGATTTTGATTTAAAAGCGCACGAACAATTCTCAGGTAGAAAACTACAATATTTTGATGCCGAATTGAACCAAAATTATGTGCCTTATGTGGTGGAAACTTCAGTAGGTTTAGATAGAATGTTCTTAGCGGTTTTTGCTACTTCTTTGCAAGAAGAAACTTTAGAAGACGGTTCTTCAAGAACGGTTTTAAAATTACCAGCAGTGTTAGCACCAACAAAAGCAGCCGTTTTACCATTGGTTAAAAAAGACGGATTGCCTGAAATTTCTAAAAAAATCATCGAAGATTTAAAATGGGATTTCAATGTGGCTTATGATGAGAAAGATGCAGTTGGTCGTCGTTACAGAAGACAAGACGCATTAGGAACTCCGTTTTGTATTACAGTAGATCATCAAACTATCGAAGACGAAACAGTAACCATTCGTCATAGAGATACGATGAAACAAGATCGCGTGAAAATTTCGGAATTGAAAAACATTATCGAAAACGAAGTTTCAATGAAAAACTGGCTGATGAAAATGTAATTTTTTTTCCAACAAATAGCGAAAGGCTCTCCAAAACGGAGAGCCTTTTTTTGTTTTCTATATCATTGTGTAAGAAATGATTGTAAAATTTATAACAATAAAATGAGCTGATTTTGTCCTTGGTCGGATTTATTTGCCCTTTATCAATTAGTATTAACACTTCATCGATTTCTAATAGCTTCCAATCAAAAAAATAAGTTAAATGTTTATTTTTAGAATGTTAAAAAGCTGCTTTTTTGGCTTAAAAACGCATCTAATATAGTTTCCCCAAAACTACTATTATCTATTACTTAAATTATAGTTGGAGTGATTTTCAACTAATGCTAATGTTGTGCTATCTGATTTAATTAGGAAGTGCCTCAAATGAATTATTCGTACGTTATTATTGACGACAATCAAGAAAATCTCTTGGAGACCAAAGCTATTGCTGATGGGTTTTCAGGGCTTACCTTTGTGGGGTCAGCAAACAGCTACGATGAAGGATTGAATTTAATATTAGAGAACAATCCGCAATTGGTTTTTCTTGAAATTGATCCTGCCAATAAGAAAAGCAATTTGTCTTTAGCACTTATTAATGAGTTGCACCGTTATTTAACCGTTATTCCTAAAATTGTAATTACTACTTCGAAGAAAGATTTAGCCTTTGAAGCAATAAAGTATCAGGTTACTGATTATTTGTTGAAACCTTTGGCTCGAATTGATTTTGTTAAGTTGGTTTTAAAATTAGATAAAACCGCTGAGGTACAAGAAATTCCAGCTGTTGAAGTTGTAAAAGAAGAAGTTGATGAAAAACCAACTTATGTTGTGCAACACGAAACGGCTGCTTTAAGTCAACCACTTGTGTTGTGTATTAAATCCTATGGCGATTATCGATATATAGATGCGAGAGATATTAATTACTTGCAAGCTGATAATAATTCGACTGATATTCATCTAAATACAGGGGAAACGGTTACTGCATTTAAAACTTTAAAGCACTTTGAGGGAGTTTTGGCTTTTCCTTTTGTTCGTATTCATAATAGTTATATTGTAAATAGTCAGTCCATTTCTAGGATTCATACAGGAAATGCCGTTTGCTATATCAAGAATTCTACAACTAAAATACCTTTCTCAAAATCATATAAGACAAATATTGATCTTATAATTTCTGAAATTTCCAACGGAAACTACCTGGAAATCTAAAAAAGGTTCATTCACCATAATTTGAGGCTCATCCACTCATAAACGACTACATTCTACCACAAACACCTAAAAACACGATAGAAATAAGGGAAAGCTATATAATTTTACTACAAGAAAAAGCACAAAAGCTAATTCTAATAACAAGTAAAAAAGTATAAAAACATAAAAACCCAAATCATGAAAAAATCTATCGTAACAATCGGACTTTTCTCTTTAATGATGATTTTAATGATGATTTTAACCTCTTTCACTTCTTCAACTAATGATGAAGGAGGAACTAGAAGAATTAAAACAGATACTTATACGTCAAGCGATGAAGGCGGGACTAGAAGAATTAAAACAGATACTTACACGTCAAATGATGAAGGAGGAACTAGAAGAATTAAAACAGATACTTATACGTCAAGTGATGAAGGAGGGACTAGAAGAATTAAAACAGATAATTAATTAGAAATAAATATATCTATTTTAAAAAATATCAAATTCGAAAAATATAAAAAAGCTACCATTTAGGTGGCTTTTTTTATGCTGTTAACTTAAAATTAGTATTTTTGGTAAAATTCGAAACTACTATTGAAAACAATTGCTGCTAAATTTATTCTTCTGGTGTTGTTATTTGTCTTTTTTGGATGTACCCAAAAAAAGATAGATAGGAAATCAATTCAAACATCCAATGATAGTCTTCCAGTTTATTTTTCTTTAGCTAACGATTTTAATCTCTCCAGACAGAAACGATTAGATTATATTAATAAAGCCAATGAAATTGTTGCTAATCAGGAGAACGACTCTTTGAATCGTGTGAATTTTTTTAAAATAGCCAACAGATACTATAATGTTGGTGACTGGAAAGAATATAGTAAGACAGTAAATTTGGTATTAACTAATTCCGAGAGTCAAGCTGATACCGTCAGTATGGCAAAAGCATATAGTTATTTAGGTGATTATTATCTTCAAAAAACGGTTTCTGACTCTGCTTTTTTGTACTACTATAAGGCAGAAAAAATGTATGCCACATTAAATGATAATTATCAACTTGCGAGAACAATTATCAATAAGTCGGAATTGTTGTTTAGAGTTGGTGACTTTATAGGTAGTGAGAAAGAAGTGTTTAAGGGACTTCGAATAATTGAAGACGATGAAAATGAGGCTGCAAATGAAATTAATTATGATGCCCATAATATGTTAGGTATGGTTTACAATAGCATGGGGGAGTATCAAGATGCTATTGCGTATCATAACAAAGCATTGGAAATTCTTGACAAAATGAAAATAATAGGTATTAGTCAAACTAAGGCTATTTCCTATTTGAATTTGGGCTTGGTATATGTAAAATTAAAGAACTATAAAGTTGCAAGTGGTTATTTTTTAAAAGGGATTGAACAGCAGGAAATAGATAATCAGGATTTTAAAATTTACGCATTACTTTTGGATAATTTAGGATATTCTAAGTTTAAATTAGGTAAGCAAGATGATTTACCTGATTTGCTTTATCAATCATTAAAAATTAGAGATAGTTTAAAACTCTATTCAGAAATTCCAGTAAATAAAATTCATCTTTCTGAATATTATTATTCTAAAAACGATAATACTAAATCATTACAGTTTGCAACTGAGGCGCTTGTTTTAGCAAGAAAGATGAATATGCCTCGAGAAATTTTATCTGCGTTAAAGCAAATTACGGTTGTTGATCCTAAAAATGCAGCTAATTATACTAAAGAATACATTCGAATTAATGAGGAGTTACAACAATATGAGCGAAAAATTGGAGAGAAATTCTCTCGTATTCAATATGAAACCGATCAGATAAAAGGAGAAAATACCGATTTGGAAAGTAAGAATCGAAAACTTGTTTATTTTTTCAGTGGTTTGACCATCTTAGGACTCTTTTTCTATATCATTAAATCCCAAAAAGCTAAAAATAGAGAGTTATTGTACAAGCAGCAACAACAAAAAGCAAACGAAGATATTTACAACCTGATGATTTCTCAGCAAAATACAATTGAAGCTAATAGAGTTCAGGAAAAAAAGCGTGTGGCCCAAGAATTGCATGATGGTGTTTTGGGTAGAATGTTTGGTGTGAGAATGAATTTAGAAGGTTTGAATCGTTTTAATGATGATTTAGCAGTTACTCAGCGACATGATTATTTGGCTGAATTAAAAAATATTGAACAAGATATTCGTGAAATTTCACATGATTTGAATAGGGAAAAATCAGAATTAATTAATAACTTCGTTGCAATTGTAGATAACCTTTTTGAAGAACAAAGAAAAACATTCCAAGTTAAATTGCTTTCGAGCATCGATTCAAGTATAAAATGGGATTTGGCTGTCAACTCGGTAAAAATTAATTTGTATCGAATCATTCAAGAGTCTTTGCAAAATATTAATAAATATGCTAATGCAACTACAATAAAAGTAGAATTGAAAAAACAGGAGAAGAATATTATATTGACAATCATTGACGATGGTGTCGGTTTTAATGTGAATCTTAAAAAGAAAGGAATTGGCTTGCAAAATATGATTTCTCGAGCTAAAGAATGTCAAGGAGAATTTAATGTGCAATCTGAAAAAGGCAAAGGAACAACCATTACTGTAAGTATTCCAATAGGATAACCCCAACCTAATACCTAATTATAGCAAATGACAATTGAAACAGCTACAACCAAGCTAAAAAAGAACATCTTAATTGTTGATGATCACCCTTTTATTATTCAAGGATACAAAAATGCTATCACCAGATACAATCCGGATAATTATGATTTTGTGATTTCAGAGGCCAAAGATTGTGAATCAGCTTTTGGATTAATTACTAATACGGATTCTTTAGTGTTTGATATCGCATTTTTAGATATCAGTATGCCATCTTATGAAGAAAAAGGATTGTATTCGGGAGAAGATTTAGCGAAGTTGATTTTGCAATACATGCCTGATTGCAAAATTATTATGCTAACCATGTTTACTGAGTTTTTGAAGTTAAAAACACTCATTAATAATGTAAATCCACGAGGATTAGTTATTAAAAACGATTTAACTTTTGATGAATTATTGAATACTTTTGATAAGGTAATTAATGATGAAACTTATTATAGTAAGTCGATTTTAGAAATGCTTAGCTCTCATGATAATTCAATTGAAATTGATTTATTCGACAAACAAATATTATTTCATTTGTCCAAAGGAACTAAAATTCAGGACATACCTCAATTTGTACCCATATCCTTAAATGCAATTGAATCAAGAAAAACGAATCTTAAAGAATTACTAGAAGTTGTAAACGGCGATGATGTTGATCTTGTCAAAGCAGCTAAAAATAAAGGATTAATTTTTTAAAATAAAATCCGTCTCATTTTTAACGAGACGGATTTTTATTTTTTATTCACTCAAAGCATTCCAGCCACGTGCTTTTAATGGAATTTTAGTATTGGCACGAGTAACTAAATGAATTCCTTCGCTTTCTTCGGTCATGTGTCCAATGATTGAAAAATTAGGATTTCCTTTAATCTTATCGAAATCATCAATTGGGAGTAATTCATAATCTTCCCCGCCATTGATAGCAACTGTTGTGCTGTCGATATCAAATTCTTCACACACATTTATAAATTGTGGATCAAGAGGCAATTTGTCTTCGTATAAATTACAACCCACTTTAGATTGTTTGCACAAATGGATAATCTCTGATGACAATCCATCTGAAATATCAATCATCGATGTTGGTTTTATTTCTAAAGCGTGTAACAAAGTACGAACGTCTTTACGTGCTTCCGGTTTTAATTGACGCTCGATAAGATAGGTATAAGCATCCAAATCAGGTTGTGAGTTAGGATTGACCTGGAATACTTGCTTTTCTCTTTCTAAAACCTGCAATCCCATATAAGCCGCACCAATATCTCCAGTAACTACTAATAAATCGGTTGATTTTGCTCCGTTTCTATAGACAATTTCTTCTTCATCGGCTTCACCTAAAACGGTAATGCTGATGATTAATCCTTTTTGAGAAGAAGTGGTGTCTCCACCAATAACATCTACTTTGTATTCATTGGCAGCAAGTGTAATTCCGTGAAACAATTCTTCCATAGCTTCCAGTGGAAAACGATTCGAAACGGCTACCGAAACAGTAATTTGAGTTGCTTTAGCATTCATCGCACAAATGTCTGAAACATTTGAAACAACAGCTTTGTAGCCCAAATGCTTCAAAGGCATATAAGCCAGGTCAAAATGAACGCCTTAGTCAAATGGTCAATCAATCCAAATTCGCCCAATTGAGCAATGCTTGTACGTTGTGGGTTTTTATCTTCAATCATAGTTTGTAAGTTTCTAAGGCACAAAGATACAATCCCGAAGCTTCGGGAGCAAAGGTTTTAGTTAATTAAAAAAATCCAGAAAAATGAATTGTTTTAGATAGTGATTACTATTTGGTTTTTTTGCATCTTTAATTCAAATTAAAATTTAAAAAAATGAAATCATTTGATATAGTTACCCTGACAGTTAATCCAGCAATTGATAAAAGTACTCATTTGAAAGGCTTAGTTCCGGAACAGAAAATAAGATGTGAAGCGCCAAGATTTGACGCTGGTGGTGGCGGAATTAACGTTTCAAAAGCTATTTCGAGACTGGGTGGAACTTCATTAGCACCGTTTACAGCGGGAGGTTTTACAGGTAAATTGCTCGAAGAACTGATTAATAAAGAAGGAATTTCGTCTAAGACTATTGAAGTTGAAGCCTCGACTAGGGAAAATTTCATTGCAGTGGATGATAATACTAATTCGCAATATCGTTTTGGTTTTCCAGGCGGTAAAATTTCGGAAGAGGAAGCGCAAAAAATATTGAATTCGGTTTCCAATCTAGATACTCAGTTTTTAGTAGTCAGTGGTAGTTTGAACGAAGGTCTGTCTGATGATTTTTACCAAGAAATTGCAAAGAATACCAAGGCAAAATTAATTATTGATACTTCGGGCGAAGCCTTGAAAAAAGTTTTAAAAAC
>NCET01000146.1 GCA_002280815.1 Flavobacteriales bacterium 32-34-25
GGGAGCTACTGAAGCATGGAATCCAAGCAATCAATATGAAAAAGAACGAATAATAAAAGGAGGTTCTTTTTTATGTAATGAATCCTATTGTTCCAGTTTTAGAATTTCTGCCCGAATGGGAATGGCAGAAGGTTCTAGTTCGAATCATGTCGGTTTTAGAACTGTTGTTGATTTGAAAATGCTTCAAAAGGATTGATTTTGAAACTGTACAACTATAAAACCGTCTCGTTTTAAAAAAAACGAGACGGTTTTTTTGTAGTTTCGTTATTGTGAATTCCAATAACAATTATGAATATCAATTTTCGTCGAAAGGTTTTACTGGGGTTGTTTTTGTGTTGCTGTGTATTTCTAAATGCGCAGCAGTCTTTCGTATTTACAGCTATCGATTCTAAAAATGGACTTTCGGAGAACAGGGTACGTACTATTTTGCAACTTCAAGACGGACGAATGGTTGTTACTACCGAAGGTGTCACCAATATTTATGACGGAACTTCCTTTAAATACTTACATTTAAAAGGCAATAACATTTCCCGATTAACTGGCTATACAGGATTTCACCACGGCTATGTCGATAAAGAGTATGTCTGGATAAAAGACAAAGGAAAGTTGATGGGTATTGACATCAAGCAGGAACGTTTTGTGTCGAAACCGGATAGCATTTTATCTAAATTGGGAATTCGGGAACCCATTGCCGATTTTTTTGTGGATGCTTCTCAAAATTATTGGGTGCTTACATCTTCAGATAAGTTGTTTTTTCGAAATGCCAAAAACGGAAAGACTTCAATTTTACTTAAAAATGTTTCGACTCCCAATGGAACAAAAGGCCAATTGTATGATGTAGCTGTAGTCAAACAACAACTTTTTCTTTTTTATAGAAACGGATTGATTGTTTGTTATGACTTGAAAACAGCCAAAGAGTTGTATAAAACCAATTCTTTATCGAATCAAGAGCAATCGAAATACAATAATACGCTGATGGTGGTTCAGTCGGACAATTCATTGTACCAGATTCGAAATGGATCCAAAGGCGTGATGTTAGGGTATGATATTAAAAAACGAAAGCATACAAAAATACTTGAAACCGACTACTGGCTTAATACCATTTCTGTTGACAACAAAGGCAATTTATGGGTGAGTTGTGCTATTGGATTGTGGTTTATAGATAAAAATCTAAAAGAAAAACAATTGATTCCATCGTTCAAACTGGTTGATGGAACAGCAGTAAATACCGAAGCCAGACACTTTATAACGATTCACAAGGCGGACTCTGGATTGGCACATTCAATCATGGATTGTTGTATTATCATCCTGATCGATTCAAATTTAAGAATGTTGGAAAAACGTTTTTTGGAACACAATTAAAAGATATTGATGTCACTTGTTTTGAGCAAACAACACAAAATACAATTCTTGTTGGAACCAAAAATGGCTTGTATAGTTATTTGCCTGAAACTTCAAAACTTTCCATTTTTACCGGCTTGCCAGCCGATGCAGATTGTCTTTCGATGACAAAAGATTCCCAAAACAGGATTTGGATATGTACCCGGAATAAAGGAGTGTTTTGTTTACAAAACAATCAGATTAAACATATTAATCAGCTTGGTGGTAATTGCCGTTCCATGGTGGAAAAACCAGATGGACAATTTTTAGTAGCAACATCTGACGGATTAGCTAATTTTAATGCTAAAACTGGAAAACTTGAGCATTCGAAATTGCCATTGAATGGAGAAGCCTTGCGTTCCGTTTCACAGTTGATTCCATTTGATACCCAATCTTTTTTAGGAAGAAGTAACGATGGATTGTTTGTTTATAATTATAAAAAAAATAGTATCAGCGAACCGCTAAAAGAATTACTGAAAAACGAAAACCAACATTACACCGCTATTTTCAAGGACAGTCGTGGGATTGTATGGATTGGGACTCAGGATGGATTAAATGTCTGGCAGCCATCAAAAGCCGAACTGCATACGCTTTTTACTGATGACGGTTTGGTAAATAACAGCATTAAAGGAATTACAGAAGACAAACAAGGACTCATTTGGGTCACTACTGCGGGAGGAGTTTCCCGGATTGCGGTGGATACTAAAGGAAAGCAACTTCGTTTTTCGATGGCTAATTTTAATCATTTGGATGGCGTAATCGAGAATGAATTTACCGCTTCGGCAGTTTTTGCTTCTAATAATGGACAGTTGTATATGGGTGGTGTAAATGGTTTTAACAGCATCGATTTACAGAAGCCCTGGTCGTTTAAACAATTGCAAAAGCCTTTGTTTACGGGTTTGATGCTTTTTGGAACCCATGTAAAAACGGGGGAATCCTATGATGGCAATGTTATATTGAAAAATGCAATTGCTACAACCAATCGCATAACGTTAAATTACAATCAGAATTTTATAAGTGTTGATTTTTCGGCATTGAATTATGTCAATCCCACACAGACGTATTACCGCTATCGTCTGGAAGGTGTTGATGATAATTGGCGTGAAATAGTGGCGCAAAATGGAACTGGAAGTGCTTCGTATACTAATTTGGCTCCAGGAACTTATGTGCTGAAAGTGAAGGCGGCAAGCAATAGTAGAGAATGGTCGAAAGAGTATGCCGAAATCAAAATTGTTGTAAATCCACCTTTTTGGAAAACGCCGATTGCTTATGTTTTGTATTTGGCACTCATCTCGTTGTTGCTTTATTTATCGTTATCCTATTATAAAAAATGGACCAATCAGCAATTAATGCGTAAGAATGAAGAAAAGCTGAACCAAATGAAGTTTAGTTTTTTTACCAATGTCAGCCACGAATTCCGCACTCCGCTTACGTTGATTATTACTCCGCTGGAATCCATTTTGAAAGAAATAAAAGGAACTGCAATCGAATCGAGAATTCAATTAGTGCAACGTCATGCATTAAATTTGCAGTATTTGGTCAATCAGTTATTGGATTTTAGACGCTTGGAAATTTCGGGCGAAAAACTGAATCTGACTTTTGGCGATTGGGTTGATTTTGTAATGCAATTCGAAGATTTATTTAGCAAATTGGCTCAGGAAAAACAGATTAATTTTTCGATACAATCCGAAAAATCAGCGCTGTTTATATATTTTGATAAAGATAAATTACACAAGGTTATTAATAATTTGCTGTCGAATGCTTTCAAGTTTACTCCATCCGGAGGAACAATTACAGTGCGAATTTTGCAGTCATTAGAGAATCAAAGTCCGGATTCTGTACAACTAGAAGTTATCGATTCAGGTTCGGGAATTTCGGAAAATGATTTACCAAATGTATTCAACCGTTTTTATCAGGCTTCGACAACTCAGGGCGGAAGCGGAATAGGATTGCATCTGGTAAAAGAATATGTGGAATTGCATTCGGGAGTTATAATGGTGGAAAGTGAACCGAATGTAAAAACGGTGTTTTCGGTTATCATTCCAACTAATCTTGTTCCTCCAAAAACAGATTCTGAAATCCTTATTATTGATTCGGAAGATGCAATCGACAATCAAAATATTGAAACAACATCAAAAAAAGAGACTCTTTTAGTAGTAGAAGACAATGATGATTTGAGACGTTTTCTGGTGACGGAATTGTCTCCTAAATACGAAGTATTTGAAGCTGCTGATGGTGAAGAAGGAGAAAAACTGGCTTTGTCAAAATCTCCCGATTTAATCATAAGTGATGTGATGATGCCTAAAGTCGATGGCGTGGAATTATGCAAACGCATCAAATCGAATGTGCAGACCTCCCATATTCCGGTGGTATTATTAACCGCCCGTACATCCGAAGAACTCAAATTGACAGGCTATCAATCGGGAGCCGATGAATATTTGGCTAAGCCATTTAATTTGGAAATTCTGTTGCTTCGAATAGAGAAATTGATTAAACAAAAAAACCAACGTCAATCGGCATTTTCGAAAAAAATAGAAGTAAATCCAAAAGAAATCACCATTACTTCCATTGACGAACAGTTAATCGAAAAAGCGCTTGACTACATGGAAAAAAACATGGATAATCCCGATTATTCTGTTCAGCAGTTTAGTCAGGATTTGGGAATGGACCGAACGGTTTTGTATAAAAAAATGCAATCCATAACCGGACTTGCTCCTTCGGAATTTATTCGTTCCATTCGATTAAAACGCGCCGCTCAACTTTTAATTCAGGGGCAATATCCCGTAGCAGAAGTAGCAGAAAAAGTAGGCTTCAATACGCAGAAATATTTTAGCAAATATTTTAAAGAAGCTTTTGGAGTGAGTCCGTCAAAGTATGCACAAAACAATAATAATGCTGATAATGAGCTGTTATAAAGGAATAAACAACGAAATGTACCATTGAAAACAACATATCGTACCTCTTTCTTTGAATGAATATAAATAGCTTTGGTTGATATTGATTAACTTAAAATAAACCAAATGAAAAATGCATTTCTGAGTAGGAACCGCCAGTACTTGCTGTTACTTGCGCTGTTTTCTTTTTCGTCATTAGCAGCTCAAAATTATCAAAAAACGGCTTTAGGGCTAAAAACCAAATCGCAGTCGATGGATGTTGAGGTCCAGTTTTACAGTCCAAGTATTGTTCGTGTTTTAAAATCACCCGAAGGAGTTGCTTTAAAAAAAGAAAGCCTGTCTGTAATTAAAAAACCACAGCAAACTAAATTCACAATCCAGCAAAATGGAGCTATTCTTTCGCTAAAAAGCGACAAATTAAAAGTGGATGTTGATGTAAAATCAGGTAAAATATCCTATTACACAATTGCTGGAGCAGCACTTTTAAGTGAGGCAGCATCAGGATCAAAGTTTACTGATTTTGATGATGCAGGATCTAAAACCTATAGCATCAATCAATTGTTTGCATTAGATAAAGACGAGGCTATTTATGGCTTGGGTCAGCAACAGCGAGGTAAATTATCACTTCGTAACGCAAAAATTAATATGGTACAAGGTAACGTTGATGATTATGTTCCTTTCCTTGTTTCTACAAAAGGCTACGGATTGTTCTGGGATAATTATTCGCCTACTACTTTTGAAGATAAGCCGGAAAGCGCTTCCTTCAAGTCAGAAGTTGGTGATTGTATTGATTATTATTTTATGGTGGGTGGAAACATTGACGGTTCCATTGCAGGTATGCGTGAACTTACCGGGCAGGCACCTATGTTTCCCTTATGGACATTTGGTTATTGGCAAAGTAAAGAACGCTACAAGAGCCAGGATGAACTGGTTGGGGTAGTGAGTAAATACCGTGAATTGGGTGTTCCGCTGGATGGAATTATTCAGGATTGGCAATATTGGGGGAGTAATTATTTGTGGAATGCGATGGATTTTCTAAATCCTGAATTTCCTAACCCAAAGAAAATGGTGGATGATATTCACAACATGAATGCACACCTAATTATTTCTATTTGGAATTCTTTTGGACCACAAACCAAACAATTTAGAGAAATGCAACCAAAGGGTATGCTTTTAAATTTTGGTACCTGGCCACAATCAGGAGTAGAAACATGGCCGCCTAACCGTGATTATCCATCAGGTGTTCAGCCTTATGATCCGTACAATCCTGAAGCTCGTAATATTTATTGGAAGTACCTTAGCAAAGGTCTTTTGTCTGTAGGAATTGATGGTTGGTGGATGGATTCATCAGAACCGGATCACCTGGATTTCAAACCTTCTGATTTTGATTTAAAAACACACCTTGGTTCTTTTAGAAAAGTACGCAATGCCTTTCCATTGATGACAGTAGGAGGAGTTTCAGAACACCAACGTGCAGAAAGCGCTGATAAGCGTATATTTATATTAACTCGTTCTGCTTTTGCCGGACAGCAACGTTACGGAGCGAATACCTGGTCAGGTGATGTCAATTCATCATGGGAATCATTACGCAATCAAATTCCGGCCGGACTTAACTTTTCTATGAGTGCTATTCCGTATTGGAATACGGACATTGGTGGATTTTTCGCCGGTGCTTATAAAAGAGGATGGGGTGACGGAACTAAGAATCCATCCTTTCAGGAATTGTATGTTCGCTGGATGCAGTTTGGCGCATTTACTCCTATGATGCGTTCGCATGGTACTGATATTCCACGCGAAATATACAATTTTGGAAAAAAAGGCGAACCAATCTATGATGCCATTGCTAAAACAATTGATTTGCGTTATTCACTGTTACCTTACATTTATTCTGCTTCATGGGATATTACCAATAGTCAATCGACTATGATGCGTGCTTTGGTGATGGATTTTGATGATAAGAAGGTCGTAGATATAAATAATGAGTATTTATTTGGTAAATCAATATTGGTTGCACCAGTTGTTAATGCGCAATATACTCCTGAAACTATTGTAAAATCTAACGAAGAGACAGGTTGGAATAAAGATAATAATGCCAATGGTACTAAAGCTCAGGCGGTAACTTTTACTCAGGCTAAATCGACAAAAGTGTATTTACCCGAAGGAACAGCATGGTATGATTTCTGGACAAACGAGAAAATTAATGGAGGTCAGGAAATAGAGAAAGCAACAACTATCGATGAAATTCCTTTGTATATTAAAGCAGGAAGTGTCATTCCTTTTGGCCCAAAAGTACAATATGCTGCTGAGAAAAAATGGGATAACTTAGCAATTCGTGTTTATCCGGGAGCTAATGGCGAATTCACTTTATACGAAGATGAAAACGACAATTACAATTATGAAAAAGGAGCCTATTCGACCATAACTATTAAATGGAATGATAAATCTCAAACCTTAACTATTGGTAAAAGAAAAGGAGACTTTAAAGGAATGATAAAAAACAGAACGTTTACTATTATACTTGCAACTAAGGGAAAAGGAACTGGAATGACTGATGCAACTAATTCCGATAAAGCTGTAAGCTACGAGGGAAAAGAAAAATCGGTGAAATTGTAAAATTTTATTTTTCTTCGAAATAGAAAAAGCCTTAAACAGTGATGTTTAAGGCTTTTTTTGTGGAGAATACCGGATTCGAACCGGTCACCTCTTGCCTGCCAGTAGCTCCAGCACTGTATTTTATAGCTGTAAATTAGCTAGTTATGTTTTGTAAAATACTCAAAATGTAGCATTTTTTGACATTTTACCACTTAATAAGTACACTTAAGAAAATAAAATAGAACTCGCATTAAGCCTAGAATTCCAATCTTGCCAAACGACTGTTAGCGAATGGCTTTAACATTAAAAATTAAATTTTCACGCCTTTCATGTTACGTTTTTTTACGTCTAGCTTATCAACGATAGATTTTTTAATCATTAGTTGCGCACTTGAGCCTTGAGGTTGAATATAATAAGTTTGATTATCGTAGGATATTCTACCAGTGCCATCAGTATCTATCCATTTTTGAGCATAAATATGATAGATTGTTGCTAAATCTGTAGATTTTGAAGTGCCAAAAGAAAGTACCTTATTATCTCCAATTTCAAAAGAGATTCCTAACTCTTTGTCGTAATTTTTTGTGCAAACTCCACGAGTTCCTTCTTTTAAAATTATTATATGTATAAACTTTCCATTTTCAAATTTTACTTTGCCTGAAGTGATTTTAACGTCACCAGATGAAACCTCTCGACGAAGTTCAACATCTCTATCGACATAAAACTGCAATTTATTGACTCCATTATCTCCTGCCTCAACTTTTTTCCTAATTCCTTCAGTAAAGTATGACTTTGGGGCACATGAGAAAAACAGAACAACAATTAAGAGTAACAATAGTGATTTCAATGCTTTCTGCAAATTCCAGTAATATTGACCACCCAATTCCAATTTAAAGTGACCACCTAATTCCGGAGCAAAATGACCACCTCCATTTTTCATTAAAAACTACT
>NCET01000147.1 GCA_002280815.1 Flavobacteriales bacterium 32-34-25
CCCAACCAACTTTCGGGTGGACAACGCCAGCGTGTGGCTGTTGCCCGTGCTTTGGTCAACAAACCTTCGATTATCCTTGCTGATGAACCTACAGGGAATCTAGACAGTAAAACTTCTGTAGAAATCATGAAACTTTTTGGCGAAATTCACGCCAATGGCAACACGGTAATTTTAGTAACACACGAAGAAGAAATTGCTGCTTATGCGCACCGAATTATTCGTTTACGCGACGGAGTAATTGAAAGCGACACTACTAAATAGTTTAGATTTCTGATTTTAGATTGCAGATTTGATGCTGTAAATCTAAAATCTAAACTCTAAAATCTAAAATTCTTAAAATGAAAATATATACTAAAACGGGAGACAAAGGCAGTACATCACTTTTTGGTGGAACCCGAGTTCCTAAAGACCACATTCGAATAGAAAGCTACGGAACTGTGGACGAATTGAATTCGTATATCGGATTGATTAGGGATCAGGATATTGATATACATTATAAAAAAATTTTAATCGAAATTCAAGATCGTCTTTTTACTGTGGGAGCCATTCTGGCAACGCCAGCTGAAAAAGAAATTCTAAAAAATGGTACTCCTCGTTTACAAAATTTAGGAATTATAGCCACCGATATCGAATTATTAGAAAAAGAAATCGATGCTACTGTGTCACATTGTCATATTGCACGCTGTATTTGTCGCCGTGCCGAACGCTTAACTGTGCATTTAAGTCATAACGAAACTGTTCCTGAAATAGTTATTAGCTATTTAAACCGACTTTCTGACTACCTTTTTGTATTGGCACGAAAGTTGACCCTTGATTTAAACGCCGAGGAAGTAAAATGGATTCCCAGAAAGTAATCAGTTTGCAGAAGGCAGAAGGCAGTAAACAGTATAAGTCTGAACACTAAAAACGGAATACTGAACACTAAAAAAAACACGTTCTTAAATTTAACTAAAAATAAATGGTTTTTTACTTGTCTTTTTCAGTAAAAAATTTATTTTTGCACAAAACTAAATCGACAAAAGATGTATTGGACATTAGAATTAGCATCCTATCTTAGTGATGCGCCATGGCCTGCTAACAAAGACGAACTTATTGATTACGCTATACGTGCAGGAGCTCCATTAGAAGTAGTAGAAAATCTACAATCTATTGAAGATGAAGGCGAAATATACGAGTCAATGGAAGAAATTTGGCCCGATTACCCTACCGACGAAGATTATCTTTGGAACGAGGATGAATATTAAAAAAACTAAGAAAAAGTCTCAAAAGAGGCTTTTTTTTTGGTTCAACAAAGAGATAAATTAATTAGAAATACAAACATATTATGAGTTTCATAAACAGCATTATTAAAATTTTTGTAGGAGACAAGTCTGAAAAAGATGTAAAATCTTTACAACCCTACTTAAGCAAAATCAAAACTTTTGAAAGTAACTTACAAGGGCTATCGCATGACGAGTTAAGAGAAAGAACTGTTTTCTTTAAACAAAAAATCAAAGAAGCGCGTGCTGGAATTGATGCTAAAATTGCTGCACTTCAAGCTGAAGTGGAGAAAATTGAAGACATTGATAAAAGAGAAGACCTCTACACCGAAATTGATAATCTGGAGAAAGAAGCTTATACTGAGTCAGAAAAAACCTTAATGGAAATTCTTCCTGAAGCTTTTGCGGTAGTGAAAGAAACTGCGAGACGTTTCAAAGACAATAATGAAATCACTGTTACTGCAACTGCAAAAGACCGTGAATTTTCAGCAACAAAATCCTATGTTGGTATTGAAGGTGACAAAGCCGTTTGGTTAAACAAATGGAATGCCGCTGGTAAAGAAATCACCTGGGACATGATTCATTATGATGTTCAGCTAATTGGTGGTATGGTTTTGCACCAAGGTAAAGTTGCCGAAATGCAAACAGGGGAAGGAAAAACATTGGTTGCAACCTTACCATTGTATCTAAATGCGTTGACTGGAAACGGAGTACATTTAGTAACCGTGAATGACTACTTAGCAAAACGTGATAGTACATGGAAAGCACCTTTATTCGAATTTCACGGAATGACTGTAGATTGTATCGACAATCACCAACCAAATTCAGAAGGTAGAAAAAAAGCTTATGATGCTGATATTACTTATGGAACTAATAACGAATTTGGTTTTGATTACCTAAGAGACAATATGGCACATTCGCCATCTGATTTGGTTCAAAGAAAACACAACTACGCTATTGTCGATGAGGTGGATTCGGTATTAATTGATGATGCCAGAACACCATTGATTATTTCTGGACCAGTTCCACAAGGAGACCGTCATGAGTTTAATGAATTGAAACCAAAAATTGAAACCCTTGTTGGTTTACAACGTCAGTTAGCAACAGGTTTCTTGACTGAAGCTAAAAAATTAATCAAAGAAGGAAATACCAAAGACGGTGGTTTCATGCTTTTAAGAGCTTACAGAAGTTTGCCTAAAAACAAAGCGTTGATCAAATTCTTAAGTGAAGAAGGAATCAAACAATTGCTTCAAAAAACCGAAAACCAATACATGCAAGACAACAACCGCGAAATGCCAAAGGTTGACGAAGCATTGTATTTTGTTATCGAAGAAAAAAACAACCAAGTAGAATTGACTGATAACGGAATCAAATTCCTTTCGGGAGATACAGATGCTGACTTTTTCGTTCTACCAGACATTGGAACTGAAATTGCCAATATCGAAAAGAAAAAATTAGACAAAGACGCTGAGGCCGAAGAAAAAGAAAAATTATTTCAGGATTTCGGTATCAAAAGCGAGCGTATTCATACTTTAACACAGCTTTTAAAAGCCTACGCTTTATTCGAAAAAGATGTTGAATACGTAATCATGGACAACAAAATCATGATTGTCGATGAGCAAACAGGTCGTATCATGGATGGTCGTCGTTATTCTGACGGATTACACCAAGCGATTGAAGCCAAAGAAAATGTAAAAATCGAGGCTGCTACTCAAACTTTTGCAACGGTAACTTTGCAAAACTACTTCAGAATGTACAACAAACTAGGTGGAATGACCGGTACTGCAGTTACTGAAGCTGGAGAGTTGTGGCAAATCTATAAATTAGATGTTGTTGAAATCCCAACAAACAGAGGGATTTCAAGAATTGACAAAGAAGATTTCATCTACAAAACAACTCGTGAAAAATTCAATGCTGTAATCGAAGATGTAACTCAATTATCTCAAGCAGGTCGTCCAGTACTTATTGGAACAACTTCAGTAGAGATTTCTGAATTATTAAGCCGAATGCTGAAAATGCGTGGTGTAACGCACAACGTTTTGAATGCTAAAATGCACAAGCAAGAGGCACAAATTGTTGAAGAAGCTGGAAAAGCCGGAGTAGTAACTATTGCAACAAATATGGCTGGTCGTGGTACCGATATTAAATTATCTCCAGAAGTAAAAGCGGCTGGTGGTTTAGCAATTGTAGGTACTGAACGTCACGATTCTCGTCGTGTGGATCGTCAGTTGCGTGGTCGTGCTGGTCGTCAGGGAGATCCGGGAAGTTCTCAATTCTATGTTTCTCTAGAAGATAACCTAATGCGTTTATTTGGTTCTGAAAGAGTGGCCAAAGTAATGGACAGAATGGGACTTGAAGAAGGCGAAGTAATCCAACATTCGATGATGACTAAATCTATCGAACGTGCGCAGAAAAAAGTAGAAGAAAACAACTTTGGTGTTCGTAAACGTTTATTAGAATATGATGACGTTATGAATGCACAACGTGAAGTAGTTTACAAACGTCGTCGTCATGCTTTGTTTGGTGAGCGTTTGAAACTGGATATCGCTAATATGCTTTATGATACTTGCGAACTTTTTGTTCAAAATACTAAAGCAACTAACGATTACAAAACTTTCGAATTCGATTTGATTCGTTATTTCTCTATCACTTCTCCTGTAACGGAAGCTGAATTTACAAGATTAAACGAAATCGAATTAACTGGAAAAGTATATAAAGAAGCATTAAACTATTACACTGAAAAATGTGAGCGTAGTGCCAGAGAAGCTTTCCCAATTGTAAAAAACATTTTCGAAGATCCAAACAATCAATTTGAGCGTATTGTAGTTCCTTTTACTGATGGTGTAAAATCATTAAGTGTAGTAACTGATTTGAAAAAAGCGTACGAAACAGAAGGAAGACAATTAGTTGCCGATTTTGAGAAAAACATCACGCTTTCTATTGTTGACGAAGCCTGGAAAAAACACTTGCGTAAAATGGACGAATTGAAACAATCAGTTCAATTAGCCGTTCACGAACAAAAAGATCCATTGCTTATCTATAAATTTGAAGCTTTCAACTTATTCAACAGCATGTTGAACGGAATCAACAAAGAAGTAATTTCATTCTTGTTCAAAGGTGATTTACCGCAACAATCGGCTCCGGAAATTGAAGAAGCAAGAGAAGTAGTTCGTCCAAAAGAAAAATTACAATTGACTAAAGACGAAATTCCAAATAGCGAAAACATGAATCGTGAAGCTGGCGAAACTCAACAACGTCAGGTAACGGAAACTATCGTAAGAGAGATGCCAAAAATCAATCGCAACGATACCGTAACTTTACAACAAATAGCTACCGGAAAAACGGAATCTATGAAATACAAAAAAGCAGAAGCCTTATTAGCAACTGGAGAATGGGTTATTGTTAACGAGTAATCAGTTTGCAGTATTTAGTCGGCAGTTTGCAGACCGCATAAATTTAGAAGTCCCCAATTACGAAAGTAGTTGGGGATTTTTTTTTTAGGAGCAGCACTTTTTGTGTTTTCAATGAGCATCCATCCCGCTATTCGTTGCAATCTCTTGTATTCGCTATCGCAATGCAAGAGGATTTTCACTGCTATCGGGGCTAGTAAATAACGTTTTATCCCACAATATCCATCAACAAATTATCTTACAAATAAAAAGATCTGACAATCATTTGTAAGAAAAAAAAAGAATATATTTGACTTATAAATAAAGTATCCACTTGTCATACATATAAACAAGTTGTAGGCTATTTTACCGAAAATTGTAGAATAATGAAATGGGAAACACATCATACAAAGGAAATTACAGAAAAATATGTGTATAGATATTTGACAATAGAAAAGCTTATTGATTTTCTTGACACAAATAGTATTTATCTTGCACGATTAGATAAGTTTGAAGATAATTTAGAAAATATTGAACCTTTCGATATAAATCAATTAAAGTTTTTAACGCTATCAAAACCAGAAAACGCAAATCCTGAAATACCTGAATCCTTTTGGGTAGAAAATATTGAAAAAAGTAAAATTAAATTTAAAGAAATTCAAAACTATTTGATTGAAAAACAAAAGAAAAGATATGTAAGTTGTTGGATTTTAAGTGACGTAGAATCATTTGGAATGTGGGATACATATGGAAAATCAGGTTTTGTTATTAGATTTGAACGTGAATATTTTCAAAAAATAATTAAAGAATATACGCAAAAACAAACTGACCCAACAAGTAAAATAGATTTAATGGTAGTTGGTAAAGTATTTTATCAAAATTTTGAAAAAATGCTAATTAAGGAAAAAGAATCATTATTGAGATTTTCAGCATTTAGAAAACATCTTTCATTTGCGCACGAATCAGAATACCGAATTGTTGGTTTTACAAATGAAACTGAAGACGAAATTGGTTTAAGATTTAAACTACCAAACATAAATGAATTGGATTTCGAAATATTTGCAAATCCAAAACTAACAACTTTTCAGTTTCAACAATACTCAAAAATTATTGAGAAATATATTAAAACACAAAAATTGAAAGAATCAGAATTGAAAAACTGGTTGGAATTTAGAAATATGAAATACTAAAAAAACTACCCCCTGTCTAGTACAAACGTCACGCTTGTGCCCACAACAATAAGCAAAACACTTTGTAGAGTTACTGGATGAGATTACTCATCCAGATTACTCAAACAAACCAATATCTTCAAAGTACACTATAAATATGAGAAAATTTAATAGCTTCTTAACGATATGTATTTCACTTTTTGTGGCTGCTTTTACCGCATTATTTTTTATTGGCTCTGAGGAAACTCATAATAAAATAGTTGAAAATTGGTGGTATACCTTTCCTTTAAGAGTTTTATCCAGTATTTTTATAGGACTCATTTTCTTTATTCCAGTATTTCTTTTAAATTTATTTATTGGCAAATTCGAATTTAAAAAAATTCGTGAATTTATTCCGTTGAAACAACTTTTTATAATTATCTTTTTAGGAAGTTTGATTGGAAATATTATATTTTACTTACTTTAAAAGGCAGCTAAAAATAGCTCTTCAAAGTTAGACTACTTCATAGAACAATGCGTAACTTAATTGATACTTTTGGCTCGACCACTTGGATATACAAAAACGCAGCAGAGATTCAAACAACATTTATAAATTGGAACCAATTAAATTTCAAGATGTCAATATATTTATTCTAATAGGAATTGAACTATTTCTATTCGGACTTGTCTATTGGAAATATAAAAGCGAAAAAAGACGAAGAGAAAAACTGGAATATCATTATGAAGATTATGGGTTCGGAAGAATGCAATCTTGGAGACCTTTCATCATCCCCATTGTAGCATTTATATTCATATCATGGGAATTAATCAATAGACTTTATAAGTACATTTATTTTTAGAACATTCAATTAACAAACGTTATAAAAGAATTATATTCTGTGCCCGCAACAATGAGCGAAACACTTTGTAGAGTTACTCGTGAAGATTCCTCCTTCGTCGGAAAGACAAGATTGCGGGAATAGTTATGTTCAAAAAAAAAATCATACCATTTGGAACGTAGCTTTTAAACTATTGATTACTGCTTGTCCACAATCTTGTCCTCCCGACGAAGGAGGGAACTCCGCAAAGTATATCACGAAAGCAATCACGATTTTTCTGTTAAAAAAATGCCCTAAAAAAATATTTATCCCTACTTTTGCATTCGAAAATAAAAAAGCAATTTTTGAAGTCCTTATTTAGCATAGTACTTTCTATTCTTTTACTACTACCTTCTTTTGGTAGTTTCTTTGCTTATAGTTCATTCAAATTAAATCAATGTCCCGTCCTAAAATAACTATACAGGTTATTAAATAAATCCTGTTATAGCTATACAAATATAATTTTTAATCCTAAACTTACTATACAACTACTTTT
>NCET01000516.1 GCA_002280815.1 Flavobacteriales bacterium 32-34-25
ACAAATGGAAAAATTATTCGCTTACGGAACTTTAAAAAGCAAAGACATTCAGGAAAATATTTTTGGACGCTCTCTAAAAGGAGTTCCAGACAGATTGATAGGTTTTGTAATTAACTATATCGAAATTGAAGAGGAATTTGGAATAGAAAAATACCCAATTATCGTTGCTACCGAAAATCCAGACGATATTGTTACTGGATTAGTATATGATATTTCCGAAGAAGATGTAAATCTTGCCGACACCTACGAAGGTTTGCATTACAAACGCATCGAAGTAACCTTAGAATCCATGCAAACTGCTTGGGCGTATATTGTTACCAATTAACAACAAACTAACAAACAGTTTGTCATTCCGAGGAACGAAGGAATCTCACTATCTAAATCACTTGATGTGATTCCTTCGTTCCTCGGAATGACTATTTAGGGTTTAAAAAAAATACAATGAACAGAATCGAACAAAAATTACAAGGAGACAAAAAAATACTTTCCATCTACTTTTCGGCGGGATATCCTAACTTAAACGATACGGTACAAATTATCCAGGATTTGGAAAAAAGCGGAATAGATATGATCGAAATTGGTTTGCCTTTTAGCGATCCATTAGCCGATGGGCCTACTATTCAAGCTAGCTCTACCACTGCATTACATAACGGAATGACCTCTCAAATTTTATTTGACCAACTAAAAGACATCCGTAAAACGGTTTCTATTCCACTAGTAATTATGGGCTATTTCAACCCAATGTTGCAATATGGTGTGGAAGCTTTTTGCGCTAAATGTGCCGAAATTGGAATTGATGGTTTAATCATTCCTGATTTACCGGTAGATGTTTATGCCGACGAATACAAAGCTACTTTTGATAAATACGGTTTGATTAATGTATTCCTGATTACACCGCAAACTTCTGATGAGCGCATTCGTTTTATAGACAGCGTTTCCAGCGGATTTATCTATATGGTAAGTTCGGCAAGTGTTACAGGATCTTCAGCTGGTTTTGGCAGCACACAGGAAGATTATTTCAAACGCATTGCCGATTTAAACTTGAAAAACCCTCAAATTGTAGGATTCGGAATCAACAATGCCGAAACCTTCAACCAAGCTACACAATACGCCAAAGGCGCAATTATTGGTAGCGCATTTATCACTCACTTAAAAGAAAATGGAAGTAGTAAAATTGCTGATTTTGTAAAAGCAATTCGATAGTTTTTACTTCTTATAAATTAATTTACCGCAGATTCGCAAATTAAAATTTTGTGAATTTGCGGTATTTTTTTTGTTTTGAATAACACTTATTACCGAACAAATAATAGGATTATTTTTATATATTTGAAAAACTTATTTTTTTTGTTAAAAAAATTGTGAATATGGAGTGAGAGTATATACAAAGAAGGTAGGCCGCTTCGTAATTCGACGGTGACAACGATTGCTCCGACCGGAACCATCGGGATTATCGCCGATGTGGCGCTTGACCC
>NCET01000148.1 GCA_002280815.1 Flavobacteriales bacterium 32-34-25
AAAACCATAGTGTTCTGAGAGTATTTGCAGGGATTCAGAAAAGTCTTTTTCTGCTTTTTCACTGTCGGGTAATTCACTGCCTTGCTCATAGAGGGGAAGAAACGGATGTTTTAAAAAACCATCGGCAAGAGTTCCAACGGAGCCGATTTTGGTTTGTTGTTTTTTACCTCTTGTGCATCGGGTAGGCGGTTGGCGCTTTCTGTGAATTTGCCCAGATTTTGATAAAGTTGCCATAGTTTTTTGTTTTTAGGTGCTGTGATACAGGCGGTTGTTTTCTTTGATTTCATAATTTATCCTTTTGTTCCAATTTGAGATACAAATTTGTAATGTATAGTGTCATCATTTATCACAGGACCTTCTATGGTAGCCGTGGTTAAAACAGGATAGGTCTGGGCATAGAAATTCAATACTGCTTTGGGGGAAAATGATGGCGATGGGTCAGCGAGTTGAATGTCTTGTTCTTTATCTCTAAAAGAAAAAATACGGGGTAGGGTGGTAGCGATTAACATAATTTCTAGGATTTAGGTTCATTAAATAAGTCAGGAGCAAATTGTTTGGATAGTTCCATTCTACGACTACGAATGCTTTCTGCATACTCGGGATACGATTCGGGTTGCGGAACTTTCATCCATGCCTCACGATATTTACCATCTGCTTCGAGTTCATCGACTTTTTTCATAGCATCCTCGTACTTTTTCTCTTTATCGGTTTTCTCCTTATCTGCTTTAGCAGCATTGTCTTTTTCCATTTGGGAATTGATTTTTGCCTGTTCTTTTTCTTTGAGAAACTGCTCCATATTGGCAAAAAGTTGGGCGGTTTCCTTTATAGGCTGATTGATGACCTGAAAAAATCCCTCGTCAAGTTCCTGAGCTGTGCCTTTGAGTAAAATAGGAGGGATTTTTTTGCGGGCATCATCCCCGATAGTATCGTTGAAAAACAAAACGGATACAATGAGCCTTTCTGTTGTTTCTTTAGCGATGTTGATTGTCCAGTTCCCTGCTACCTGCAAGGCTATAATTGATTGAAAAAAATTAGTTTCCATATTCTTGAATTTGCAGTTTTCTTTATCTCGATAAATTATTTATTCGAATACATTCATGTAAATACTGCTACAATACTCCTCAAAACACAGCCAGCACATGAAAGTGTAATGAGGATTTTGGAATCGGTTTGCTATGGGCTGACCCAGCGAATCTTCTAAATCATTTTTAATGTTTTCTAAATCGTCAATATGAGTGATATAAAAGGCTTTACAATCAGCGTGATAAATGAATTCACTTATCATACCACTGATACAGCCACTATGCTGTAAATCTTCCAAGAAAGATTTTAGCTGCTCTTTCTTTGTGCCAATGTAACTTTCTATGTGTTTGAGAATTATTTCATTAAATACCGTGCTTACCTCATAAACACGATAGGATGTTTTCAATAAAGCTTTCATGATAATATATCTTTAGTTAATAGTGATTTTAAGATGTGCAGATAGTATTAAAAAGGCAAATCGTCTTTTGGTTCTTCTTTCATCCCCTGTTTTGCAGGCAATACGTTTACGTTACTTTGGGATTGTTCTGTCCTTTTGGCGAATATTATTATTTTAAGGTTATTGGTATGAAAGGTTAAACTTCCTAAGGCTCTACCATCGCTACTGTTGTAAACATTTAATCCAATACGCCCGAATAATTGAACCAGTGCGCCTTTTTTGAGCCACTGCGCCGTTTTTGCGTTGAGCCAATACGAGCAATTAATGTAGGTTACTACTTCTTTTACTTCGGTACTCCCTTTAGGTTTGTAGCTGTCATTGATAGCAATACTAAAGTTGACTACCTCTTTGTTTTCGCTTACTTTGTGAAGTGTTGCATCTGCTGTTAATCTTCCTGTGATTTCCATTACTTTAAATTTTAAGAATTACGATTTGATTTTTGCTTCTTCTGTAACCGTCTCCCTGATAAAAAATGTTTTCAAAAGAAAAAACGGAAAAAAAGAAAGCCAGATGCCAGTAGCGCATCCAGTACAGCGTGCTATAAGTCCCGAAGGGTGAGCAAGTGTAGCGTAGCTCATTATGCGCACGGCGTATTGGGGCGTTACTATCTTAGCTGCCTTTTAGTCCGTTTCGAATGAAAACCTAAATAAAATTTATAATTGAATTTCTAAGAATGCAATATGTCAGGTAAAGAATGGAAAAAACTTGACATTTATAATATATTGATTACCTTTGTTGTTGATATGAAAGTAACCGATAAAATAATAGCTAGAATAAATCGAATAGATACAGGAGATCTGTTCGGGTATGCTATTCTTGGATTGAATGCTGATGAAATTATAGCAGGTTCTAAAGCATTAAGCAGGTTAGTTAATAAAGGTATTATTAGAAGAGCCAGAAAAGGCTATTATTATAAGCCCAAAGTTTCTGCATTTGGTGAACAAAAACCAAGAGAAGAGGTACTGCTATCTCTTTATTTATTTGAAAAGGGCAAACAAGTGGCTTACATTACAGGAACCCGATTGTACAACAGATTGGGCTTAACTACCCAGGTTCCTAATTCGATACGAGTTGCTTCATTGGATAAACAAGTAAAAGGTAAAGTTGGGAATATCGTTATTAAACCAGCTAAAAGTTATGTAAAAGTCACTTCTGAAAATATCAAATATTTAGAACTATTAGATGTCATTAAAGATTTGAATATAATTCCGGATTTGCAGAAGAGTGAGGGACTTCTTTATCTGAAAAAAGTGATCTATGATTTTGATTCCACTGAAATAAAGAAACTAGTTACTTACGGTCTTGCTTATCCCCCTAAAGTACGGGCTTTGCTGGGTGCACTTTTAGAAGCGGTGACTACTAATGCTGCTAGCTACCAAGTTTTAAAAAAATCCATTAACCCGTCGAGCAGTTATGAGTATGGCATTGGTGCTACTCTGCTTTCGACTGCTAATTCCTGGAACATCGTATAATGAATTTACATTTAGACAAAGATAATTTTGAAGGTGCTATTGTTGCCACGGCTGAACATTTTAAAATCCCGGAAATTTTCATTGAAAAAGATTATTGGGTTACTTATGCGCTGTATCAATTGTTTCATTCAGAAGTAAAAGATTTAGTCGTTTTTAAAGGAGGTACTTCTTTATCAAAATGCTATAAAGTCATTGAACGATTTTCAGAAGATATCGATTTGGTTATTGTAAAAAAAGATACGGATACCGGAAATGATTTAAAAAGAAAATTGAAAGCAGTTAGTGATGTAATAGATCATTCTATTCTTGAAGTTGTACCTAATGACCCTACTACTAAAAAGTTAGGAAGTTTAAGGAAAATCGTTTATGCTTATCCAAAAGTAGGGATGCAAGGAAACTTTGGTCAGGTTAGGGAACATATTACGTTAGAAGTTTCACATCTTGGGAATTTTAAACCCAACAACACCAAATCGATTTGTAGTTTCATTGCCAGCTATATTAAAACTACGCCAAATTTAGAATTAATCCCCCAATTTGGATTAGAAGATTTCGAAGTTAAAGCCTTATCGGTTGAGCGTACTTTTTGTGAAAAGATAATTAGTTTAGTTCGTTTTTCTCACACTGAAAACCCATTAGATGATTTGTCTAAAAAAGTACGTCATACGTACGATTTGTATCATTTACTGCAACTTGAAGCAATAGAAAAATTTGTGAATTCCACGGAATTTGATACCATGTTATTGCAAGTGGGTATCGATGATGACAAGGCTATCCCTAACGATAAAAACTGGCTGTACAAACATCCTCAAGAAGCGCTCATTTTTAGTAAAACTTCTCTTGTGTGGAATGTATTGAAAAAAGTGTATGCTACTTCTTTTAAAGAATTGGTAACAGGCAAGCTTCCTGATGAAAATGCTGTTTTTGAAGTTTTAATATTTCTTTCTAAAAGAATTCAAGAAATGGAATGGAATATAAAAAGATAAGTTTATTAATCACTTCTTCACGACCAAATAAGAAAGTCCCGGATCATTGAGCAGCCTTTCCATTTCAGAATGAATGATTTCCTGAATATCCTGTTTAACCTGCAGGTAATTCCGTTGTACAATAGTATTATCCAGTTTTCGAACAACGGCTATCTCTTTGTAATTTCCCTGTTCTTTTTTTAATGCATCATGATCATTCAATAGTTCGCAATGGAATGTTTTGAGTTCAATTTTACAATCAGGATCATCGGCAACCATACCGACAAATTCGCCGGAACTCAAAGCAGCAATTTTGGAAGGAGGGACGGCAGATTCTAACTGCTTGGAGCGGCTGATAGAGGTATCTCCGCTATTGATGGAAAGGCTTTGTCTGTCCTGCATGATTTTTCCAAATCGGTCGGAGAGTTGTTTGGCAGTATCACCAGTAACCTGTCCGCTGATAATATTTCCGGTAATATTCATAATCACATCAGCCTGTTCACGACCATAATCTTTGCGCAACTGACTAAAGTCCTGAATACCCAAACAAGTCGCTACTTTGTTGCTTCGGGCAGTGGCAATTAAACTATCCATATTATTGAGGTAAATTGTTGGAAATTCATCAAATACCAAACTGCTTTTTTGCTTGCCTTTTTGGTTAACCTGTTTTATTAAACGGCTAACATATAGCGATAATACCGCACCGTAAATCTGTATTTTTTGGGGATTGTTACCCATACAGACAATCTTGGGTTCTTCGGGATTATTAACGTCTAAATTAAAATCATTACCAGATAAGACATAATAGAGTTGGGGAGAGGACAATCTTGCCATTGCGATTTTGGCAGATGCAATTTGTCCTTCCAATTGTTCCATTACATCGTTGAGGTAGGCATTTACAAAAGGGTTAATCAATACCTCAATTTCTTTCTCCGTTCTGAGTAATGTAAACAGGCTATCATAATCTGTTTGCATGAGTTCAATAACATGGGGAAGTGTACAAAATTCACCCCCCTTGTATTTTCGTAGATACCAAATTATAGCTGTCAGGAAGTTGATAGGGGATTCAACAAAAAAGTCTCCCTGTCTTTTAATCCATTCGCGGTTGAGTCCCAATAAAATGGTTCTGGCCGATTCTGCCGCATCGGTGATGTCGGTCATGGCAGAAGGCTCTAATGGATTACAACGGTGTGTGCGGCTAAGATCATCAAAATTGATAACATAAAACTGAGGAGTTACGGGGTAGAGATGTTTACAGTTTAACCAGGTATTATAAGCGATTTTGGATAAGTCATCAAATTTAAAATCATAAACAAACATACTAAATCCTTTGCGAATGTGCTGTGTAATGACGTGTCGAATGACGAAGTAGGATTTACCAGAGCCAGGAGTGCCCAAAACCATCAAAGCCCGAAAAGGGTTGATGATGTTGATCCAGCTATTTCTAAGTTTATTCTTTAGATAATATCTGGAGGGAAGATTGATTGAATATTCATTTTCCAGTAGTCGTTCTTCCTGTGGAAAGGTTTCATTTTCCTTATTGAAAATATCTTTGTGATTGAGCTTGCTTTTGATAATTCTGGATAGCAAAGTTCCACCAGAAAGCATAAAGAGATATCCAATAGAAGTCGTTGTAATGTAAATCAAAGCTACCTGTGTGACTTCCATTTTTAAGTAAAAAAATGAGGAACTGATAAAGTAAAATACAATACCTGTTATGATATAAGCAAAGGCAGATTTATAGTTCAACTTTTCGTCTTTTCTCCCTTTAGCTCCTATTAAAGAAATCATTAAAAATCCAAGCGCAAAGAGTTTGGATTTATGAAAATTGCTGAACACTCCAGTTTTTAGAATGTTTTTCAAAATGGTATTACTAAGCTCGCTTACAAGATGCCATTCTCTAAATGCGGCATAGCAATAATAGTAAAAATGGATTCCCAGTATTATGATGCTGATGAATCGTGTCATATCCAATATTTTCCTCAAAGCCTGTTCGTTTTCTCCAGTTTGCATAGCCATAATTTCTAATTTTATTGATTATCAGATTGTCCTCTTCTTTTTTTCTTTTTGCGTTTACCTTTCAGTTGGTTCGGAACGTAACTAATTGGCTGTTCGGATTGGGTAAGTATGTCGGTTAATTTTCCAATTGTGGAATTGGATTCAAAAGACTTAGAGTCGTGAGCAGAATTATCAAACGATGTGTTTTTAATCTCCTGATTCCCCTTGTGAAATTTAGTCTCTGGTAATTTTTCAATAGTTGAATCTGTGTTTTTTTGTTTGACTATAGTACTTGATCCACAACGTTCTTGTATCGCTTTAGCACTATATTGCTTGCCTAGAGTACTTCCATTAAAAACACATTTGGTACTATGATCGACATAGGTAATTCCATAGAGTAAACCCTCGCTATTTTTTCTTAAAACGATATTAATTCCTTCTTTTTTTAGAGCTTTTTCCAATTCTGGAAGCGGTGTTTTACTTCCTAATAATGCCAAATCAATAGCATTTTTTACCCGGTTTCTATGGAATAATTGTCCTATTTTATTTGAAGCAAATTTTTCCTCTAAATACTTTAGGGTTGGTTTGTTGTAAAAGTCACTTGCTTTGATGGGAACTCCTATTGGTTTTCCATTTTCATCCAGTATTCGATTGCAAATTCCAGTGATATTGACCACCCAATTCCAATTTAAAGTGACCACCTGATTCCAATTCAAAATGACCACCTAATTCCGGAGCAAAATGACCAC
>NCET01000149.1 GCA_002280815.1 Flavobacteriales bacterium 32-34-25
TAATTCCACCGGATCTCCTGCATCACGCAAATCTACGAAATTAACACCTTTTACGGTTCTTCCGTTTTTAATATCGAGACAAGGGATTATTCTTTTTGTAAGCATATTTTTTTTGTTACACAGAGATTCGCAAAGATTCCACAGAGATACACAAAGTTTTAGCGAATCTTTGTGTTTCTTAGTGCTTCTTTGCGAAACAATCTATTTTATTATGAATTCTTCTAGTTGCTTCAAACTAATTCTTCCTTCGTAAATTGCTTTTCCAATTATAGTTCCTTCACAACCTATTTCGGCTAATTTAGGCAATTCATCAAACGTAGAAATTCCTCCCGAAGCAATTAATTTTATTCCGTTAGCTTCGCTTAGAATCTTAGCATACAAATCAAAACTTGGCCCTTCTAACATTCCGTCTTTTGCAATATCAGTGCAAATTACGTATTGAATTCCTTTAGATTGATAATCCTGAATAAAAGGAACTAAATCTTCATTAGAATCTTCTAACCAGCCTGAAACAGCTACTTTTTCGTTATTGGCATCAGCCCCTAAAATGATTTTATCGGCTCCATATTCGGCAATCCATTTTTCAAAAATAGCACGATTTTTTACCGCAATACTTCCGCCTGTAATTTGGTTTGCACCACTTTCGAAAGCGATTTTCAAATCAGAATCGGCTTTTAATCCACCACCAAAATCGATCTTTAATTTAGTTTGTGAAGCAATTTGTTCCAAAATTTTATAATTGACAATCTTACTTGATTTGGCTCCGTCTAAATCCACCAAATGCAAATATTCGATTCCGTGTGCTTCAAATTCTTTAGCAACTTCAAGCGGATTTTCGTTATATATAATTTTGGTATTGTAATCACCTTTCGACAAACGAACACATTTTCCGTCGATGATGTCTATAGCTGGTATTATTCTCATTTATTTTTATTTAAAGATTGAAGAATTTAAAGATTTAAAGATTATGCTTTCGATGATGCCTAATTCTTAAATCTTTTAATTTTTTAATTCAAGAAAATTCCCTAGAATTTTCTCCCCTACATCACCACTTTTTTCAGGGTGAAACTGTGTTCCAAAGAAATTATTGTTTTCTAATGCCGAAGCGTATTCTACTTCATAATTAGTCGTTGCAATGGCTTCGTCACAAAGTGGTGCGTAAAAACTGTGTACCAAATACATGTATTCGTTTTCAGTAATTCCTTTAAAAAGTCCCGATTTCAAATTGTAAATCTGGTTCCAGCCCATTTGTGGTACTTTTACTTTTGGTGTAAATTTAATAACATCTACGTCAAAAATTCCCAAACCAGTCGTATCACCTTCTTGTGTGTGTTTGCACATCAATTGCATCCCCAGACAAATTCCCAAAACAGGTTGAGTAAGCGTTGGAATCAATGTATCTAATCCACTTTCTTTAAGCATTTTCATGGCATAACTCGCCTCTCCTACACCTGGAAAAATAACTTTATCCGCAGCTTTGATTTCTTCAGGATTATTGGTTAACACAGCAGAATATCCCAGCCTTTCTATAGCAAATAGAATACTTTGAATATTTCCTGCTCCGTAATTTATGATAACTATTTTCATTTCTTTTTGAGTTGGGAGTTAGAAGTTGGGAGTTGGAAGAAGCAAATTTTACTTCAAACTTCCAACTCCAAGCTTCCTTTTTTATAACATTCCTTTCGTTGAAGGTAAAATCATTTTTTCGGTGTCGCGCTTAACAGCTACTTTTATCGCTTTCGCAAAAGCTTTAAAGATCGCTTCAATTTTGTGATGCTCATTATCTCCTTCGGCTTTGATATTGATGTTGGCTTTCGCACCATCAGAAAATGATTTGAAGAAGTGGAAAAACATCTCTGTTGGCATTTTACCCACCATTTCACGTTTGAATTCGGTTTCCCAAATCAACCAGTTTCTTCCACCAAAATCGATAGCCACTTGCGCTAAACAATCGTCCATTGGCAAACAAAAACCGTAACGCTCAATTCCTAATTTATTTCCTAAAGCTTTTGCATAAACTTCACCTAAAGCAATCGCTGTATCTTCAATAGTATGATGCTCATCCACTTCCAGATCTCCTTTTACTTTGATATCCAGGTCCATTTGTCCGTGACGCGAAATTTGGTCTAACATATGGTCGAAAAATGCAATTCCGGTATCAATGTTACTTTTTCCGGTTCCATCCAGATTCAACTTGATGTGAATATCGGTTTCATGAGTTTTTCTGGTAATCGAAGCTGTACGTGCTTCTAATTTCAAGAACTCATAAATCTGTTTCCAATCGGTAGATTGTAACGCAATAACAGCATCTAATTCCTCTCTTTTAGCACTGATTTCAGTACTTCCTGCTCCATCAGTTGTATTTAAAAAGATCGCTTTTGCACCAAGATTTTTAGCCAATTCAATATCGGTAAGTCGGTCACCTAATACAAAAGAATTTGCCAAATCGTAGTTTGGATTATCAATATACTTAGTCAACATTCCCGTGCGAGGTTTGCGTGTTGGCGCATTGTCTTCTGGAAAAGAACGATCGATAAAAATATCATCAAATAGCACTCCTTCGTTTTGAAACGCTTTCAGAATAAAATCCTGTGTTGGCCAAAAGGTATCTTCAGGAAAAGAATCTGTTCCTAAACCATCCTGGTTAGTAACCATTGCTAATTCATAATCCAATTCGTTAGCAATTTTAGCCAAATATTGAAAGGCTTTAGGGTAAAACTCTAATTTTTCCAGGCTGTCTAATTGGTATCCTTCAGGTTCTAAAACAATCGTTCCATCACGATCTATAAAAAGTACTTTTTTCATTTTTTATTAGTATTTAACCCTTCTAGGGTTTGAAACCCTAGAAGGGTTAGCAATTCGATTAATATATTTGGTCAAGCTTATTTAAAAAATTAACTAATTTCTTTCAATGCATTCATCAACTTCTTATTCTCTTCTTCTGTTCCAATGGTAAAACGCAAACAATTTTCACATAAAGGTTGTGTAGTTCTGTTTCTGATTACGATTCCTTTAACTATTAATTCATCATAACGTTTATTAGCATCATCTACTTTTACCAAGATAAAATTAGCTTCTGTTGGATAGATTTTTTCAACAAAAGACACTTGATTTAGGACTTGCAATAAAGCTTCTCTTTGTGCTATAATTGAGGTGATTTCGTTATCAATTTTTGATTGATCTTTTAATCTTTCCAGAGCTCTTTGTTGCGTCAATTCGTTAACGTTATAGGGTGGTTTGATTTTATTCAAAACTGCAATTACTTCAGGCGAACCATAGCAAATTCCCAAACGAATTCCTGCCAAACCATACGCTTTAGACAAAGTTTGCGTAATAATTAAATTTGGATATTGATCCAATTTGGCTAACCAGCTTGCCTTTTCAGAAAAGTCAATATAAGCTTCGTCAATTACCACAAAACCATTGAATTTTTCTAATATTGTTGTTACGCTTTCAGTAGTAAAAGAATTCCCTGTTGGGTTATTTGGAGAACATAAAAAGATGATTTTAGTGTTTGGAGTTACCGCTTCTAAAATTGCTTCTACTCTTGGTTGGAAACTCTCAGAAAGTAAAATCTCTTTATGTTCTACATTGTTGATATTGGCCAAAACACCATACATTCCGTACGTTGGCGGCAACGAAATCACATTGTCTTCTTTTGGTTCACAAAAAGCTCTGAACAACAAATCCAATACTTCATCACTTCCGTTTCCTAACAAAATTTGCTTAGGACTTAATCCTTTATTTTTGGCTAAAACCACTTTTACACTCGCTTGTTGCGGATCCGGATAACGGTTAACCCCATTTTGATACGGATTCTCATTGGCATCCAAAAAAACCATATTAGCAGTATCAAAATCTTCAAACTCATCACGTGCAGACGAATAAGGCTTCAACACCTTAACATTGTCACGAACTAAATTATTTATATCGAAATTTTTCATTTTCTTTTTTTAAAAAGAGCAAAGAAAATAGAGAATAAAACATAGACTGAGCTGTTGTTCAGATTCCTTTCTATTATCTTTTTTCTATTATCTTTTTTCTATATTCTATTATCTTTTTTCTATCTGAGCCAGTCTCAAAGTCACCGCATTTTTATGCGCTTGTAAACCTTCGGCTTCGGCCATGATTTCAATCGCTTTTCCTATGTTTTGAATTCCTTCTTCAGAAATTTTCTGGAAAGTCATTGATTTCATAAAACTATCTAAGTTTACACCGCTGTAATTCTTGGCATAACCATTTGTCGGCAAGGTATGATTAGTTCCTGAAGCGTAATCTCCAGCACTTTCCGGTGTATAATTCCCTATAAAAACCGAACCTGCATTCTGGATTCCATCTACATAAAAATCATTATTGGCAGTACAAACAATAAAGTGTTCCGGTCCGTATTCGTTGATTAAATCCAATGCAATAGTATCATTTTCAACAAAAATTAGTTTCGAATTAGCAATTGCTTTTTCAGCTATCGCTTTACGAGGCAAAACATTTAATTGCAATTGAATTTCGTTTTCAACAGCATCCATCATCGCTTTAGAAGTCGAAACCAAAATTACCTGACTATCCGTTCCGTGTTCTGCTTGCGATAATAAATCCGAAGCTACAAAAGCAGCTACCGCAGAATCATCAGCCACCACCAACAATTCAGATGGACCGGCCGGCATGTCAATTGCTACACCAAATTGCGTTGCTAATTGTTTAGCCACAGTCACATATTGGTTTCCAGGTCCGAAAATTTTATAGACTTTCGGGATTGCTTGCGTACCAAAGGTCATTCCGGCAATCGCCTGAATCCCTCCTACTTTGATAATTTTAGTTACACCACATAAGTTAGCAGCATACAAAATCGCAGGATTGATATTGCCGTTTTTATCTGGTGGCGAACATAAAACTATCTCTTTACAACCAGCAATTTTAGCAGGAACAGCCAGCATTAATACTGTAGAGAATAAAGGAGCTGTTCCTCCTGGAATGTATAAACCAACTTTTTGAATTGGTCTTTTTTCCTGCCAGCATTGTACACCCGAAGCAGTTTCTACAGAAACACGATTTGTTTTTTGTGCTTGATGAAACTTTTCCACATTGGCTTTTGCCAAAGCAATGGCTTCTTTCAAATCATTTGGCAAAGTCGCAACAGCAGCTTCAATTTCGGCAGCTGTAACTTCAATATTCTCAAAAGAAACACCATCAAATTGCGTAGTATATTTGGCCACAGCCGCATCTCCGTCTTTTTTAACAGCCGCAAAAATTTCTTTTACCGTTGATTCTATATCGTTTACCGTTTTAGTTGGTCTTTCTAAAATAGAAGCCCAAGTATCGGATGTTGGATTATATATTTTGTTCATGTTGTTAAGTTATGAGTAATGAGTTATGAGTTAAGTGTCAGTTGTTATTCGATTATTTAAATACCTTCTAACCCCCAACTTCTAACTTCTAACTTTTTAAAGTACCATTTTCTCAATTGGGCAAACCAAAATTCCTTCAGCTCCAGCTGCTTTCAATTGGTCGATAACTTCCCAAAAAGTATCTTTGTCAATTACGGTGTGAACACTACTCCAACCTTCTTGAGCCAATGGCATTACCGTAGCACTTTTCAATACTGGAAGAATATTACTTACCGCTTCAATTTTATCATTTGGTACGTTCATCAAAATATATTTTGATTTACGGGCTCTTAAAACCGATTCGATTCTGAATTTTAATGTATCAATGATTTTTTGAGATTCAACAGAAACTTTTGGAGAAACGGCCAAAACTGCTTCACTTTTGAAAATTACTTCTACCTCTTTCAAATTATTTTTAAACAAAGTGCTTCCGCTAGAAACGATATCTACAATGGCGTCAGCCAGACCAATATTTGGCGCAATTTCAACTGAACCAGAAATTTGGTGAATATCAACCGTTACTCCTTTTGAATTGCAATAATCAATAACCGTATTTGGATAAGAAGTCGCAACACGCAAACCATTCAAATCCTGAATAGAATTGTATTGAAACGCCTTAGGCACGGCTATAGAAACTTTACATTTAGAAAAACCTAATTTTTGAATTACTTCAATGTTTTTTCCTTTTTCAACCAATAAATTGTCTCCTACAATAGCAATATCCACTACTCCATCAATTAAATATTGAGGAATATCGGAGTTTCTTAAATACAAAACTTCCAATGGAAAATTAGATGCTTCAGCCTTTAACTGATCAATACCATTGTTGATAGAAATCCCCGCATCTTTAAGAATTTGGATACTTTCTTCGTTTAATCTACCTGATTTTTGAATTGCAATTTTTAGCGTACTCATTGTTTTGTTTTTTTATGTTTTATTGAATGTGCTTGATTACAAAGGACTTAACACACAATGAAAAACCCGTTTGATGTACTCAAACGGGTTTATTAATATGATGACTTACACGCATACCATTAACACATCGCTTGAGAGCAATAATGTGAATGATGATGATGCAATTGATTTGATAACATTATGATTTTGTATTAATCTTAAAATTGTGCTGCAAATATAAGCGATAAAATAGTTACAACCAAATTTTTAATTTAACTAAATGTTTCGAAAATATTAAAAATAATCAACCCTTATTTATTGATCATTTTGAGTTTTCAGAATCAGCATTAATTGGAACTGAATCAGTAATCAGTACGAATTTCGGTATGACGAATTTCTCCTCCTGAAGTCCCCACTTTTGTAGAAAAAAACACTGCAACTATTGCAATAACTAAAATGGCATACGAATAAAAACTCGCTTTAGGGTGATTTTTAATATTGGTTATCAATCCAATAATAGAAACAACTCCAAGTAAATACATGATAACAGCAAATTTCTCCGCTAGTTCCTCATGATTATGGATGATTTCGTGACCAATATTAGGCATGTCTTCTACTAATTCTTCAGCTCCTTCGCCAGTAGCCATGCTAAAAAAAGAGAAAAGAGCGGCGATAACAAATAAGCAATATGCCGTGTTTTTTACGGAATTGTTTTTAAAAAACAAACCTCCTAATAAAACCAATAATCCCAGAATGCTTCCAACAATTGGAAAATGATTAACTAATAAATGTAAATGAGCGTCGTTCATGGTGTTTGTTTTTTAATTCAGATATAAAATAGCGATTAATGACAAAGATGCGATAAATCCCCACAATAAAATTCCTTGTATTAAAGGTTTTAT
>NCET01000150.1 GCA_002280815.1 Flavobacteriales bacterium 32-34-25
GATTTAAAGAAAATCACTTCATTATAAAAAGTAAAAAAGTCCCGAAAAATTTTGGGACTTTTTTTATATCATAAACCATCAGATTAAACCATCATAAACTTTTTGATTTCTTTGTCGGAAATCTTAGGGTTGGCTCCTTCGTGACCTGCTACTAATGCGCCAATAGCACAGGCATAATTCAGAGATTTTTGTGGCGATTTGCCTCTCAACAATCTTATAATTAAAGATGCCAGAAAAGAATCCCCAGCTCCAACGGTATCCACTACTTTTATGAAATAACCACTGTTATAATAAAACTTATCATTGTAATACAAAACGGCTCCAAAAGCACCCTTGGTCACACAAACATGTTTTGTATTTGTTTTTTCAGCAATGAATTTGATGTTCTGTTCGAAAGAATTATACGGTGATTCTAATAATTGGCTAATCTCATGCAATTCTTCATCATTAAGCTTAATAAAATCAGCCTTAGACATTAATTCAAGAAGTACTTCTGCTGTATAATAGGGTGCTCTCAAATTGGCATCCAAAACATTATATTCTGCCTTATCTAGAAGACTATACAGTGTAGATCTTGAAACCTCATCACGGCAAATTAAACTTCCAAAAACAAAGGCATCGGCTTCTGAAACTTTTTCATTCATCTCTTTTGTCTGAACAATTTTATCCCAGGAAGAAGGATAGTGAATGTCATAAGAAGCATTTCCTTTATCATTAACCATTACATGAACCACTCCTGTTTTATAATCTGCCCCAACCTGAATAGTATCTGAACTCACTCCTTGTTCATTTACAAAAGACAGAATTCCATCGCCGTCCTCATCAGCACCCACACGACTTATCATCGTTGTTTTCACCCCTAAAGAATTCATTCGAAGTGCCACATTCAACGGAGCACCTCCAATTTTTTTATGCGTCGGAAAAAGATCCCATAAAACCTCACCAAAGCAAACGACATTTAATGATTTTTTTTTATTCATTTCCATTCTATTTTTAATATTATTCGGGTTGGCTAAGCTTTAAATCACTAATTGTAGCATTTTGTCCTTCAGTAATAACTCCCCATTTATACTTATCTCTTCCATAAACACGATTAGTCAAAGCTACTTTTCCATTAATATAAAGTACCACTACACTGCCTTCGGTAATTATTTCAACATCGTATTTTGTATTTGCTTGCAATCCAAATGGCATTCTGGTTGTTTCCTGTGAAGCTGAATTGTATCCTATAATTGCATTTTTTGTAGCATCTAAAACAATTTTATAATAACTTCCTGTAGTATTGGTATGAAAAACAAATCCAGTACTACCACTTGTATTGGTCAAAGTAAGTTCCGCATTTATTTTTGCTCTTTTACCAACAGGCTTAAAAGTTACCATAGCTTTATTGGTAGTACTACTCAAACTGTAATTACCATTATTTACAGTAACACCTCCTAAAGTAGTATCGACCTCAATAGTGTTATTTTTAGAAAAGAAGCTTTTTACTGCTTGCGGCGCCTGAGTTCCTAAAGTTCCATCCGAATTTTGTGTTAACTCATGGATGACCATATTTCCAGCCCAATCTTTATTTCCTAAATCAGTTTCTGGTGTTTTTCTGGCATTCCACCCAAAAACATATCTTTTATTTCCATCCGAAGCTGTTTTTCCGGCATAAAAATATTCTCCATCAATCATATCGTTTTGAGGTGTCGTCCAAGGGCCATTGATAGACGTTGCCATCTTATAATGTGTTCCTTTAGTAGTACTCCAGTTCTCAGAAAACATTAAATACCAATAATTTCCCATTTTAAAAATATCAGCACATTCCATCATCAAATAATTTTCCTCTGGAGTAGTCGTGTAAATAGGTGCCTGAACATCCCAATTTCCTGAAGCTGGATCAGCAGTTGTAAAATGCAACAAAACTGCTTTTCTGCCTGGTTCCGTTTGCGTACTTACCAACATCGAATATTTGCTCAACTCTTCATTGTAAAAAACATGTGGATCTCTAAAATCAAAATTATAATATCCGGCAGGTGCCGTAATTTTAAACGAAGGTATTTTTGTCCATGTTTTTAAATCCGGACTTGTAGCACATAAGACACTTTCTCGCGCGTTAGATTGTAAAAAAGCAGGAGTTCCATTGTGTCCTGTGTAATAAAAGTAATAGAGATTTCCCACTTTAACAACAGAACCAGTACCGATGCCAAAATCAGCATCGGTAGTTGTTCCATAAGGAATGACTTGCCCTTCATAACTGAAGTGAGCCAAATCGGTACTTTGAAATTCGTGAATATCATGAAATCCTTTTCCTGCCGGTTTATTTTTGGCATCATGGAGAAAGTAAATATGGAATTTTCCATTGTCGAAAAATGGCATGATGTCACCTGTATAACCCGCACTGTAATACGGTTCACTTCCTCCTCCTATCCATAGTGATGGCGGTATTGGAAAAATATTGGCTATTTCCGATTCTCCACCCGAAATAGAACCTCCAATGTAAGTATCATCTTGACTACAGGACAATAACGAAAAGAAAATGGAAGCTATTGTAATTATATTTTTATAGTTCATTTTGTTAGTTTTAAGGGATTAATTTCCTCCTAAATAGTTAATACTATTTTGTGTCAAAAGTTTGATATTACCAATAAATTCATTGGCCTGACTAGGAACTCCGCTACCATTGGTTTCATTGTACCAATCATAAGCTCCCATCGAGATTACTATTACATTTTTATTAGCATTGTTATTTGGCCATTCTGCAATAGTTACACGACCGTCTAAATTATCATCCCAAGCTTCACTGGCTAAGTTTGTACCACCTGTTTGATCTCTCCATCCAGCTCCATTTACATATCCGCCCCATTCTGGTACAAACCACCAGGCAGTATGGTTTAATCTATAAGTTCCACTTTGAAGTAAGTAGGCTTTTCCTGTTTCATAAGTAGTAAGACCATTAAAAATAGGATGTGATTCATGACTTCTAAAAGACATTCCCCATGAATTTCCATCAACCCATCCTGCTGGCAAAAAGTCTCCAAAAACATTATTTGGTCCTTTCTCGGAAGGAACAATTCCTAAAGCATCTACATATTGTGAAGCAAAGGAAGTCAGCAATAAGTTTCCTCCATTAGTTCTAAAGTTTTTAAGAGCTGTAGTTACTGCTGGATTATAAGCCACAGCAGGTAAATTTGTAGCAGAATCAAAATGCCACCAAATTACATCTATATTACTTAAATCGGTACCATTTAAAACACTGTCAAAAGAGATGTACTTAGCTCCAGTGAAGTTAGCAAACAGCCAGTTTGCAGCAGTAATTTCGTCCATATTAGTAATTTCTGCTCTTGTTGCAGCAGTTCCTAAAAAAGCTACAGTTAAACCACTAACAGGAACTCCAACATTAGCCGTATAATTTACCGTTTTACCATTTGCAGTAATTACAAAAGTTACAGTATTAGTAAAATTAATGGTAGTTCCTGATGTTGGCGAAATAGAAACTCCCTGAGTCAATTCTATAACGGGTTGCAATGCTGTAAGATCAGTATCCTCAGGTAATACCAGCGTAATGGTTTTACTAGCATCATTGATTGTTGCCGCTACATTATTGATTTTAAAACTCTTTATTGGACTTAAAACCTTAACATTTACAGTATAATCTTTGTATAGATTGCCATTTACAACTCTGAATTTTAATGGATTTGTAAAATTAATAGGGGAGTTTAAATTCAAATTTGATGTTGCTCCTTCCTCTAAAATAACTTCAGGATTTACCGCTGTAATATCCGTGCCATAAGGCAAGGTTACTGCAATTGTTGCTGTTTTTTGATCGACAGTTCCAGTAACTCCGTTTATCTCAAAGGAAGTTACATTAGAAAGGGAATCGATATCAAGACCATTAGTATCGAAACTATCTTCGCAGGCAGAAACCATAAAAATCAATGCCAATATCAAAGAGCATTTTGTCCAGTTTTTATATATAAAATTTCTCATATTCGTTTTCGTAAATAGATTAATAATCCAAATTTTGTTTGTACAATCCTTGACTGAAATTAATTTGCTTCAACGGAATTGGGCAATATTCTTCCTTATTGGCGTCAAAAAAAGCATCTTGATAATAGCTACGTTTTGTTTTTTCTTCAGCATAAAACGCATTCATTACCTCATCAGTAACACCCCAACGAACCAAGTCAAAAAAGCGGCTTCCTTCCATTGCTAATTCTAAACGACGTTCCCAACGCAGAGCTTTTCGAGCAAATTCCTGTGTCCAGTTGCAATTCGTTCCGTCTACATAAGTATTGATTTTAAAGTTGTTCACATACGGAAGTCTTCCTGTACTATGAGCTGCTCTTTCTCTGATTTCATTAATTAATGGCAAAGCTTCATCCAATTTAAGATTAAGGCTTTCTAATAAGATAGACGGTAAGCGGACAGCAGCACTATTGCCCCACTTTTTAATAGCTAATTCCATAACAGCAACCCCAAGTATCTACATTGTAGACACAATATCCTAAGAAGTTTTTTGTGTCAATAACGTTGAAATTAAAATGGACTGGGTGAATCATAGCCACGATCATTTTTACGTTCTTGCGCTCGTTGCAATTCCCTGCGTTTATCAATTTGATCTAAAGCCGTGAAGATACCTGTTGGATTAATTCCGCTAATTTTTGTTGATATTGCTCGACTGAAGTCATTCTCTTGATTATTTGATCTGTCATCGGCTTCAATTGTTGTTCTATCTCTGATTGTGCCAACCTCGGCAAACTGTTTGCTAGTATGGCTTTGGCTTGATTCTCTATCTGTAAGTTCTGCACTAAATCGCTTAACCGTGTCTGTAACTGTGTTTTCAAGTTCTCTTGAATGGCTTGTGAAAAATCTGCTGAGATAGTTTGTGCGGATAATTTTTGCGTTATTTGCTGATATTTCTGCACTATCTTGACCGCTTCGCTGTGTTTCTCGTTTAAAGTTTGCGTGAAGCTCTTTAACTCCTCGATAGTCATTGACTGTGCTTGTATAAGCTCCAGTGCTTTCTGCTGTTCTTGCTGTTGTTGCTTCAATTGCAACTGTTGTTCTTCTATGATCTTCAATAACTGCGCTTCTAAGCTCATTTAATTGGTCTCCTGCACGATCATGAAATTGTTGTTGTACAATGGGGCTTCTGGGTCTATTTGTACGCATAACCTTGCTGTTTTCTTGTCGCCACACTGCTGAATATTCATACTCCCACCGTTTTGCTTGAGATAGATCACTTTCGCTTCCATATTCTTGATGTCGTTGTATTTGCTTGTACTGACGTACCCTAGACAAATACTCGATATAAGCAAAATAAGAGCTATCGAAGCTAAAACCATGTTTGATGTAGAAAGGGTTTTCTTGATCCTGGCTGTTTCTGCGATTTCTTGGCTCATACTGTTCAATTGAGCGGATTGTGTTTTCAGGCTTTGGAGCTGCTGCGCCTGTTGGCTCAAAAGCGTTGCTGTTTCTTCCGTTTGTTGCTGTAAAGATTTGGCTAAATTCTTGCTCTCGGTCTGAACTGAAACTAGGCTCTGCTTGGCTTCCGATAATAGCTTGATAGCGTTCTCTGTTGTAAGTTGAGCGTTTTCCTCCAAGCTCTGTAAACTCTGTTCTGAGCTGTTGAGCAAGCTCTCTGTGTTCTGTTGGAATAACTCGATATTCGCTTGATGCTCTTGCATCATTTTCTTCTCTTGTTCGATTCTCAAAGTAAGATTCGATACTAAATTCTGACTCATAAAATGCACCCTTCAATTTGATCGCTTTGGCTGCGCCATCTCGTTTTAAAGATATATACTTGTCACTACATCGAGTGATAGTTCCAAGCTCCGATATTGCATCTACAACATCATTCCTATTTCTGATAAAACCATAGCGAATCCTTTGTTCTATATAGCTTCCGACAATTTCACGTACATCATTAGCAGGCTTACCTTTTAAGCCTGCTCTGACTGCAAATTTATCTTGATAATGAACATGATCAGGGGTTTGCGTGTCACGCTGTAAAGTCGGGTCATCAGGTCGTGACCATCCTTTTTCATAATTAAAGTAATCCCTAAGTGGGTCGTAATACTTCTCATGACCTGGGGGCGCAATATTTAGGGCTTTACCTGTGTCTAACTCAATACGTGGCACTAAAAAATGCACATGCTTCGAGCCGTCATCTTCTTCATGCAAAACGGCTGTGAAGTGATATTGATGTGGCTGTAACCCTGCAAAGGCATGCTTTTCAAATGCTTCTAAAACTTGGTCAATCTCTTCATTTGTGGGTACATCATCTTTCGACCACGCAATCACACCGCTTGTATATATCCATTCGTTTTCTATTGATTCAGCAATTGCGGTAAAGGTCTGCGGATCTCCCCTCAAAACTTGAACATCGGCTCTAGGTCTATTGAGGTGATCAACTTCATCAATTAAATAACTAGCAGCTTTGGCTGGATCACCTTTACCGTGAGCTAAAAATTTAATGTACATCCTCACCGCTCCCCTTTTTCAAAGCTCTTTCCCTCGCACGGTTTACGGCTTCTGGGCTTCGTTCAATTTTTGGAAGTTCACCAAGAAAATGATGTAAATCATTTTGCATCTGACTTAGGGCGTGAAAACACTCAAGAAAGGAAAATTTAGAAATTGCGTTGGGGTCTTTG
>NCET01000151.1 GCA_002280815.1 Flavobacteriales bacterium 32-34-25
TTTTCGGAGAGAATCGAAAGTACTAAAAACGGAAACATAATTAAAATTGGTATCGCCATTAGGATGTAAAACCAAATGCGCCAAAGTGTCCAGAAAATTATTTTTATGCTTTTCATATTGCCAAAAATAAGGAATCAAATGCTATCATTTGTATAAAATTTTAATGTTTCAAAACCATATAAGACATTTAAGTTACTTCTCTTTCGTTTTTTTAAAGAATTAGTTTAAACTTAAATGACTTATATGTTTTAAAAAAAATAGATGAATAAGATTCATTTTAAGTAAATTTTTAAAATTTGCGAATTTGCGGTAAAAAATAAAAAACTTTGCGAACTTTACGCCCAAGAAAAAAATAGCATGGCAAAAATACTTACGGGAGTTCAAAGTACAGGAACTCCACATTTAGGAAACTTACTTGGAGCAATTATTCCGGCAATACAATTATCTAATAATTCTGGAAACGAATCTTTTCTTTTTATTGCCGATTTGCATTCGGTTACCCAAATAAAAAACGGAGAAACCTTAAGAAATAATACGTATAGTGTTGCGGCAGCCTGGCTGTTTGGATTAGATGTAAACAAAGTAGTTTTCTACAGACAGTCGGACGTGCCACAAACAGCGGAATTGTCTTGGTATTTGAGTTGTTTTTTTCCATATCAAAGATTGACTTTGGCGCATTCTTTCAAAGACAAAGCCGATCGATTAGACGATGTCAATGCAGGTTTGTTTTCGTATCCTATGTTGATGGCGGCTGATATTTTATTGTATGATGCCGAATTTGTTCCTGTAGGTAAAGACCAATTGCAGCATTTGGAGATTACTCGCGATGTTGCTTCGCGTTTCAATCATCAAATGGGAGAGACTTTTGTGCTTCCAGAAGCTAAAATTCAGGATGATAGTATGTTGATTCCGGGAACAAATGGAGGAAAAATGAGTAAATCGGCTAATAATATCATTAATATTTTCTTAGAAGATAAAGCGTTGCGCAAGCAGGTAATGAGCATCGAAACCGATAGTACACCATTAGAAGATCCAAAAAATCCAGATACTTGTAACGCTTTTGCCATTTATTCTTTGTTAGCCAATGAAGAGCAAATCGCAACCATGAGAGCCAATTATTTAGGTGGAAATTATGGTTATGGTCATGCCAAACAAGCTTTATTCGAATTAATCTGTGAAACTTTCAAAACCGAAAGAGAGAAATACCACTATTACATCAACAATTTGGAAGAAGTAGATGCTTTGCTGAAAATAGGCGCTGAAAAAGCTTCTGCTGTAGCCAATTGTGTTTTGGCCAGAGTGAGAGCAAAATTGGGACTTGGTATAAAGTAATTTTAAAAAATTAAACCGCAAATTTGCAAATTATTTATGTTTTTAAATAATTTGCGAATTTGCGGTTTTCAATTTTATATCGCCTCAAACAGCTTTCCTGGCAATGGTCGAATCACCCCTTTCAATTCCATGTTTAACAATAAAGCCGAGATTCGGTAAATAGGAAACTCACATTCCAGCGCAATAATGTCCATTAATTCTTTTCCTGTTTTTAAGAGATAGTCGTAAATTTTTTGTTCGTCAGGATCAAGCGTAACAAACAATTGTTTTTGTACCGCTTTGGTTTTTTCTTTTATGTCCCAATTGAGCATATAAATCAAATCGGCAGCGCTAGTGAGTACGTTTGCTTTTTGAGTTTTGATGAGGTTGTTACAGCCTGCACTGTATTTGTCAGTGGTGCGACCTGGAACGGCAAAAACATCACGGTTGTAATCATTGGCTATATTAGCGGTAATTAATGAACCACCTCTATCAGCTGATTCGATAACAATAGTAGCTTCGGCAATTCCCGCCACAATCCGATTTCTTTTTACAAAATTTTCTTTATCAGGATTAGTCGAACTCCAAAACTCGGTCATAAAACCACCATTGGTTTCCATTTTAGCCATATATTTCTTGTGGTCGAACTCCAAAACTCGGTCATAAAACCACCATTGGTTTCCATTTTAGCCATATATTTCTTGTGGTTTTTAGGATAAATTTGGTTTAAACCATGAGCCAAAACACCAATGGTTTGTAAATTGTTTTCCATAGCCAATTGATGTGCTACAATATCCACTCCGTAGGCAAAACCGCTAACAATGATGGGATCTAAGGGAGCTAAATCTTCAATTAATTTTTTGCAAAATTCAGTTCCGTAAGAAGTAATTTGGCGCGTTCCCACAATACTGATTATTCGTCTGTTTTTTAAATCGATGTTTCCAGCTGTAAACAATAATACAGGTGCGTCAAAGCAATGTTTGAGTTTGTCGGGATAATTTTCGTCTTGAAAATAAGCAATGCTGATATTGTTGTTTTGGATAAATTCCAATTCTTTATTCGCTTTGTCAAATACGCTTTGATCTTTTAGGTTTTTCAGTAATATGCTGCCTATGCCGTCAATAGCTGCCAGTTGGTTGGTTTTAGTTTTAAAAACAGCTTCTGCCGAGCCGCAATGGCTGATTAATTTCTTCGCCATAATGTCGCCTACGCCTTCAATTCTTTGCAAAGCTAATATGTAAAATAAATCGGATGTTGTCATGCTAAATATTTGAGACTGAAAAGTATAAATTTTCACGCAGATTGTTAATAAAAATTGTGAATAAAATTATGTAAAATAAATCGGATGTTGTCATGCTAAATATTTGAGACTGAAAAGTATAAATTTTCACGCAGATTGTTAATAAAAATTGTGAATAAAATTTTGATAACTATTTTGGTTGTATAACTTTGTAAGTATGAATATAGAACACTACATCGGCCAACTTTTATATCGTTATCAATGTGTTACCGTTCCTGGTTTCGGTGCTTTTTTGACTGAAATTCAATCGGCTCAATGGGTTGAAAGCGCTAATTCTTTTTATCCACCTAAAAAATTGATTTCTTTTAATACCAATATTAAAAACAATGATGGATTATTAGCGAATCATATTGCCAGAGCTGAAAAAACATCTTATGAATACGCAATCAGTGCCATTCAGTACGAAGTTTTGAACTGGAAAAAGGAATTGGAAAAAAACAGAACCTTAGCCATTAAAAATGTAGGTAGTTTTGCATTGAATGCTACTGATAATTTAATCTTTACACCAACAGAACAAAAAAATTATTTGACTTCTTCTTTTGGTTTGAGTTCTTTTATTGCTCCGGCTGTTAAAAGAGAATCTTTTGAAAATGTTGAAGAAGTGGTAGAGGAAACTCCAGTAATTTCTTTGGTTACCGAGGAAAGAAACGGACGTTCTTATTTGAAATATGCTGCTGTTTTTGTTCTAGGATTAGGATTATTAGGCAGTGTGGGGTATTCAGTTTATCAAAACCAAATTACGGCTGAAACCGTTTTAGTTGAACAAGCGGTGCAAAAGAAAGTAGAAGCTAAAATTCAGGAAGCTACTTTTTTTATTAAAAGTCCAATGGCTCCAGTAACACTTTCTGTAAAAGCGGATAAGGAAAATAAAGAGGTTAAAATGCCGTACCATGTGGTAGCAGGTGCTTTTAGAGATGAGAGTAATGCGAAGCAGGTTTTGAAAAAGTTAACTAAAATGGGGTATAATGCCCGAAGATTAGAGGTTAACAAACACGGTCTTTATCCTGTGCTTTACGGCAGTTTTGCTACTTATGCCGAAGCTCAAAAAGTTAAAAATGAAGTTAGAGAATCAGAAAATCCGAAAATCCAGAAGCTTGGTTGCTGGTAGAATCACTATAATTTCAAAGCCTTTCTTAACGGAAAGGCTTTTTTTTGGACTTTGATTTTATTAATGTATTGCCCACGGATTATACTGATGCATCGGATAGTAACGGATTTTTTTATTTATAAATCAGTATGAATTTCTAGGATCTGTTTTATCTGTGTTCCAAAATTTATTTCCTTTTTTTCTGTTGTTGAATCTGGAATTTTCTTGGACTAATTCCGTTGCGTTGCGAAAAAGTAGAGGTAAAATGTTGCAATGACGAAAACCCGCAAACAAAAGCAATTTCTGCCATGTTACTGTTTTTATCGTCTTGAATTAACTGAATCGCTTTTTCTAGTTTTAAGCTAATAATAAAACTGTTGGGTGGAAAACCGGTAAGTTTTTTTACTTCATAAGTAAATTTGGTTTTTCCCATGCTAAAGACTGCGGCTAAATCTTCAATGTGCCATTTCTTTGTTAAGTCGGCTTGAAGCAATTGCGTTAGTTTTTCAATAAAACTGTCGCTTTCCTGATTTTTTTGGATTTTATTCGAAAGTTGTCGGTGCAAATCAATGAAGAGATTCTCCAGAATATTTTGCACTTTTATCTCGAAACCTTCTTCTTGAAAAGCCAATTCGTTTCGTAATTCGTCAAAATATTTTTTAAAGTTCTTGGCTTTTTCGAGTACGGAATTGTTAGCATCGCCAATCATTTCGCCCAGATTTTGCTGAAAAATTTTAGATAATTTACTCCAATTTCCCAATTCTAAAGCGGTATTTTTCGAAAATTCAAAAGGCTTAACAATGATCCAGTTGATTTGACCAATGTCCATAATTCCAGAAATGCTTCCGTTTTCATGCCAGGGAGCGGTAACTGATAAATTTTCGGGCAGTAATTCGATTTCTTTGCCTTCAATTACCCAATCGTATTTTCCGCTGTTGACATAATGAATCTCAATTCCGTCATTCAAATGCGGACGCATGGTGTCGTCAATACGAACTTTTGAGAATTTCATACTACCAAACTGACTGATAAAAGGGAGTTTTTTTAATGGGCCAGGGTTGTTTTCGTGCCACCAAACACCATAATTACCATGTTCGTCTTTTTCTTTTAAGGTTTTTGGTAATAAAAAAGAATTCATAAATTATTTTGTATTAAATTGGTATAAAGATAATTATTAAATTTATTTATTGAAATAACGAATATTTTTATAAAATCGACCGTTGTTTAAAAATATGATTTTTTTTGAATAAAAATGGGTATCTTGCCCAACCCAATTTATTTATTTCAAGTGTATTAGAGTCGAGAGACTTTTTTTAAACTTTAAAAATGATAACGTTTACATTTTTTTAAAAAAGTATCATTTTAAAAATTAGGGCGCATCAGAACTCCATTTATAATTAAAAATATATTTTATGTTTCTAAAAAATCGACATCCTCTATTAACCATTTTGTTCTTGTTTTTCACTGTATTCTCCATGCAAGCTGCTGATATTTGGGTAGCCACAAATGGAAAAGATACAAATGAAGGAACAAAAGCAAGTCCGCTGGCAACAGTGCACATGGCATTGAGAAAAGCCAGAGAATTGCGTCGATTGAAAGATGCATCGATAAAAGGAGGAATTCATATTATCATAAAAGACGGAACGTATTATTTTGATGAGCCTTTGTTTGTAAGGCCAGAAGATTCTGGAACAGCTGATAGCCCAACAACTATTGAAGCGGATGCTAATGCAAAACCCATATTTAACGGAGGAATTGAAATTAAGAATTGGAAAAAAACTACTACTTCCATCAACGGATTAAAAAAAGGAACAGCGTGGGTTGCTGATGCTCCGGAAATAGCGGGCGAATTAATCAATTATCGCCAACTTTGGGTAAATGATGTAAAAGCAGTGCGAGCTAAAAGTACGGCTGGAAACAAAATGGACAGAATTTTGTCTTGGGACAAGGAGACCGAAACTTGCTGGATTCCTTTCAAAGACAAATCGGTAAAATTTGAACCCGGAATGGAAATGTTCATTGTGCAATGGTGGGCAATTGCTAATTTACGTATCAAAAACATCGAAATTAAAAAAGACAGTGCCCGACTTTCATTTGAAAAACCTGAAAGCCGCGTGCAAAGCGAGCATCCCTGGCCAGCGCCTTGGATTTCGAAAAATAACGGAAATTCGGCATTCTTTTTAAACAACGGAATGTCAATGCTGAATGAAGCTGGCGAATGGTATTTGGATAGAAAAAATAGAAAGATATATTACATTCCAAGAACAGGAGAAAATATGGCTTCCGCCAAAGTAAATGTACCAGTTTTAGAGAATTTGGTAGAAATAAAAGGAACTATTGATTCGCCAGTACACGATGTAAAGTTTAAAGGAATTTCGTTTCAGTATAGCAATTGGCTTCGTCCTTCTCAGCAAGGTCACGTTCCGTTGCAGGCAGGAATGTATTTGCTGGACGCTTACAAATTGAAAACTCCGGGAACGCCGAATCAGGCTTCTTTAGAAAATCAAGGCTGGGTGGGAAGACCAAGAGCAGCTGTAGAAGTGAATTTTGCTAATAACACGGTTTTCGAATCGTGTAGTTTTGAGCATTTGTCTTCTACGGGTTTGGATTTACACAAAGGAACAAATAACAACAAAGTACAAGGAAATCTTTTTAAAGACATAGGTGGAAACGGAATTAATTTGGGCGTTTTCTCCGAAGAAGCTTTCGAAGCGCATTTGCCATTACAAGTAAAAGACGATAGAGAAGTTTGTTCGAATGAATTAATTGCTGATAATTTGATTACTAATGTTGCCAATGAAGATTGGGGATGTTTGGGAATTGCTGCTGGGTTTGTGAAGAATTTGACAATTGAGCATAACGAAATTTCAGATGTGGCGTATAGCGGAATTTCAATGGGTTGGGGTTGGACACACACCGAAAATGTGATGAAAAACAATAAAATAGTAGCAAATAAAATTCATCATTATGCAAAGCATTTGCATGATGTGGCTGGAATTTACACGCTTTCATCACAGCCAGACAGCCGAATAGAAGAAAATTATATTGATAAAGTGTACAACAGTCCGTATGCACATGATCCATTTTTATGGCTGTATTTGTATACCGATGAAGGAAGTCAGGGCTTTACGATTAAAAACAACTGGATTCCGATTCAGAAAATATTAAAAAACAACAATGGTCCTGCGGGGAATATTTGGCAGGATAACAACCAGTTTGTAAGCACTACTGTCAAAGAAAATGCGGGTATCCGTGCGCCATTTGCTAATTTGAAAAAAGAAGTAGTTGTTGATGAAGCCTGGGGATTACAGGAAATGCCAAAATCGGTTGCGATTGAATTAATCGGGAAGGATTTTGATATTGAAAAAATCAAATCAACGATAAAAGGTTTCCGAATTGTAGGCGAAGAATTGTACCAATGGGAAAATCATTTGGTGATTTACGGTTTGATGAATCAGCCCGAAAGAACAAAGAAAAAATTGGCTTTGGCTTTTCCAGCATTGGAAATCAAAATCTATGAGAATCCAATTTATGATTTTCAGAATTTCGAAAGATGTAAGGATTCAAAACCGGCATCGGAATGGGAAAATATTGTGTTGACGGCTAATTTAGTAGACGATGCCAAAATGCAAAAAGAGTATGTGGATTATCATACAACTCAGTTTGAAAAATGGCCGGAAATAGCTAAAGGATTCTGTAATGCCGATTTCCAACAATTGCAGGTTTTCAAAAACGGAAGACAATTAATGTTGGTTATCAGTATCCCAAAAGGAGAAAGTTTGGATAAATTAAATCCAAAAACTACCGAAAACAATCCTCGTGTTGACGATTGGAATGCATTGATGAAAAAATACCAAACAGGAATCGAAGGAACAAAACCAGGTGAAGTTTGGAATTTTCTGAAAAATATAAAATAAAAATCAAGCCACGAATTCACGAATGATATAAAATATTTTTAGGTTACAATCTCACGAATTTCTATTAGAATTAGTGGAATAGTAACTACAAAGATTGAAAGAAATAATTAGTGAATTCGTGGCGAAAACAATTTAAATACGAATAAATGTTAAAAATAGCCATTTTAGGTCTTGGAGAAGGACGTAGTACCATGTCAGCCGCTATAGAAAGCAGTAAAGTAGAACTGGTAAAAGTATGTGATAGAAATGAAGAATTGTGCCAGCAAAGAGCCAAAGAATTTGATTTTCATTCGTATACTACAAATTATGATGATTTATTAAAAGACGAAGCTATTGATATCATTGCGATTTATACACCGGATCATTTGCATGCTGAGCACGTAAAACAAGCTTTATTGCACGGTAAACACGTAGTTTGTACCAAGCCTTTTATTGATGATCTTTCGGATGCGAAGGAATTGTTGGAATTGAGTGAGAAAACAGGAAAGAAAGTATTTATAGGTCAGAGTTCACGTTTTTTTGAACCAGCTAAAAGACAAAGAAAAGATTTCGAAGAAGGAGTAATTGGAGATTTGATTACAATAGAATCGCATTATCATGCGGATCACCGTTGGTTTTTGAAAAAAGAATGGTCTTTATTGCAATCATTCAAATGGTTGTACGGGGGATTGAGTCATCCTGTGGATTTTATCCGTTGGTATTTGCCTAATATCGAAGAAGTAATGGGTTACGGAATGATAAGCAGCAACGGAGCAGTTGCGGGTTTAAAAAATGAAGATACGATGCACTTTATTTTCAAAGCTACCGATGGAAGAATAGCCAGAGTAAGTGGAGTGTATACTTCGCCAACGCAGCCAACGAAAAGAGATAGCGGAATGAGTGTTATTCTAAGAGGTACCGAAGGCGCTAGTCAGGCGGATTATCACGAATTGCGTTATTCTGTTACCGATAAAGAAGGAGAAGAAAAAATCATTCACTGGGGCGATGCGACTTTAAAATACTATTTCCGTTTTGAAGGACAAAGCCATCATGGTGGTGAGTACCAAAACTATTTAGACTATTTTGCTGATAGTATTGAGCAGGATTTTACGGCTTATCCGGATATGAAAGAAGGAATTGGAACAGTAGCCTTATTACAGGCAATGGACAGAACATTACAAACAGGAATGCCAGTGAAAATGGCGGATATTTTAAAAGAATATAACCTATGAATAATACCATCTACGATAAATTAACTGCTTTAGACTTTGTAATTGTTGCTGTTTATTTGGTGATATTATTGGTTATTGGATACATTGTTAGTGTCAAACAAAGCAAGAAGAACGAAACGCTTTTTATGGCGGGAAATTCGTTGAATTGGTACAACATCGGATTCAATATGTGGGGAACTAATGTTGGACCATCTTCATTATTAGCTTTTGCCAGTATTGGATATACCACTGGAATTGTAGCAGGAAATTTCGAATGGTATGCCTTTGTTTTTTTACTGCTTTTGGCTATTGTTTTTGCACCAAAATACATTGCCAGCAAAGTAAGTACAATGCCCGAATACATGGGAAAACGCTATGGCGATAGCACACAGACTATTTTGGCATGGTATGCCATGGTGAAAATTTTAGTGAGCTGGTTGTCTTTAGGATTATTCAGTGGAGGTGTATTAGTACGCCAGATTTTAGGAATTCCAATGTGGCAAAGTGTAACCGTTTTAGTAATTTTTTCTGGAATTTTTACTTATGCTGGAGGATTGAAAGCCATTGCAAAAGTGAATGTTTTTCAGATGATTCTGTTAATTGTCGTATCGCTTACCTTGTCGTATTTAGGTTTACAAAAAGTAGGTGGAATCGAAGCTTTAATTGCAAAAACGCCATCAAATTTTTGGAATTTAGTGCGTCCTGCGGATGATGCTCATTATCCCTGGCCTGCCATTTTATTGGGTTATCCTGTAGCGGCAGTTGCTTTCTTTTGTACAGATCAATCAATGGTACAAAGTGTATTGGGAGCCAAAAATTTAGAGCAAGGACAATTAGGAGTTAATTTTATAGGTTGGCTAAAAGTGATGGCATTGCCATTATTTATTTTACCAGGTATTCTGTGTGCCGTTTTATATCCGGAATTAGGAAGTAATTCCGATTTGGCTTATATGACAATGGTTACGAATTTGTTTCCTAGTGGAATGAATGGTTTGGTTATTTGTGTAATGATTGCGGTATTAGTGGCAACAATTGGTTCTTCATTGAATGCGTTGAGTACGGTTTTTACGAATGATATTTATGTTAAGAAAATGAATCCTGCAGCAACTATCAAGGATCAAATTAAAGTTGGTCGTATCACCATTGGAGCAGGATGTATTTTTGCTATTTTAATTGCTGTGGCGATTGATAACATCAAAGGACAGAATTTATTCAATATTTTTCAGGCGGTACTGGGCTTTTTAGCGCCTTCATTGTCAGTTGTGTTTTTATTGAGTATTTTTTGGAAACGTACTACAAAAAGAGCTGTAAACTGGACACTTTCATGGGGTTCAGCCTTTAGTTTATTTGTTGGAGTTTTATA